>CABSQC010000001.1 GCA_902479835.1 uncultured Streptococcus sp.
CTTTATTATACATCATTTACCTCCTATCTATTTATTCGAAAAAATTTCAAAAAATGGAGGTGGCAAACCAAAATCAAAAAAATCTAGGATTCAAAAAATCCTAGATTCTTCTCTTTATTCATGCCAGTGACGAGCAGGATCAAATGGTGTTCCTGCTACTTCTGCGTCATCCAATTCAATAATGCCTCGTTTTTGAGGAGCATTTGGCAAGTGCAATTCGCGAGGACTGCACATCATGCCATAACTTTTTTCACCACGAAGTGCTCCTGGGAAAATCAAGCTACCATCCGGCATCATGGCACCTGGAAGAGCGACAATGGTCTTGAGACCCACCCGCGCATTTGGAGCCCCTGCTACGATCTGAACTGTCTTATCTGGTCCAACTGCTACTTGGCAGATATTCAAGTGGTCACTATCTGGATGGGCCACCATTTCAAGGATTTCGCCGACCACAAATTTTGGTTCCTGATCATTGACCAATCGTTCTGCGAAGCCTTCTGCTTCCAATTCTTGATTTAAACGAGCTACTTGCTCATCTGTCAAAAAGACTTGGCCATTACCTTCGATGGCGAAGAAAGATGAGGCATCAAAGATATTCCAGGCAACGGTTTCTTGGTTGTCCTCACGGTAAACGCGAGCCACTTTTCCTTTTCTCTCCACCGCGAGCTTTGCTTCTCCACTATTTTTCAAGGTCAGCATCAATACATCGCCGACTTGTTCTTTGTTGTATGTTACAATCATGTTTTTCTCCTATTTTAATCCTGCTAAGAATGCTGTAATCTGCGCTTTGGTTTTCCGATCCCGATTGACAAACCGACCGATTTCCTTATCCTTTTCCAGAACCACCAAACTAGGGATCCCATAAACATCCCAGACTTTCGCCAGATCCAGATAAGCATCTCGGTCAATCAAGATAAAGGTAAATTCGGGATTTTCAGCCTCAATCTCCGGCAAAAAAGGCTTGAGGTAACGACAATCCCCACACCAGTCGGCTGAAAAGACAAAGACTTTCTTGCCATCTTGCTCTACGTATGAAGCAATTTCTTCTAGAGAATTTGGTGTAATCATAATTTTTCCTCTTCGTAATGCAAGAGACCGTCCTCATAGACAAAGCGGTAATGGCGCTCATCTTCAAAAATGACGCCTCCTACTAAGCGCTCTTCACTAGACTCGTAGAGTTCCACATACAGAGTCGCAATCGTCCCCATGGCTTCCATTTGCTCCCGTACTTCTGCTACCAACTCTTCTTGGGTACGGAGACGCTTTTGATCTTTGGCAATTTTATAGACACCGGCCGCAAGAGCTCCTGCACTTGCTACAGCCAGACTAGACAAAATAATTTTTTTAGCTTTCATAGTGCCTATTGTAACACAAAATAAGCAGAGGGACAACGGTCTAAGCTGGATCTCTCCCTCCGATTTTAGAGTCTGATTTCCATAATAACGCTACCATCCTTGTAGAAAAAGTGATAAAATAGCATCAGAAAGAAGGTAACCTATGACTGATTTATTTTCTAAAATCAAAGAAGTAACTGAAATCCCTGCTATCTCAGGTCATGAAGCTCCTGTACGGGATTATTTGCGCCAACAATTGACCCCTCATGTGGACGAAATCGTGACAGATGGTCTCGGTGGGATCTTTGGGGTCAAACACTCCACAGCAGCCGATGCTCCTCGTATCTTAGTAGCTGCTCACATGGATGAAGTTGGTTTTATGATCAGCGAAATCAAAGCTGACGGAACTTTCCGTGTTGTCCCAATCGGAGGTTGGAACCCGATGGTCGTCAGCAGCCAACGCTTCAAACTCTTTACACGTGACGGACGTGAATACCCTGCTATTTCAGGATCTGTTCCTCCTCATTTGACACGTGGAACAGGTGGACCAACCGTACCTGCCATTAGCGACATCGTCTTTGATGCTGGCTTTAGCTCTAAAGCCGAAGCTGAAAGCTATGGGGTCCGTCCTGGAGATACCTTGGTCCCAGATAGCTCTGCGATTCTCACTGCTAATGGTAAAAACGTCATCTCAAAAGCATGGGATAACCGCTACGGCGTCTTGATGGTCAGCGAATTGGCCAAGAGCCTTTCTGGACAAGCCTTAAACAACGAACTCTATGTAGGGGCCAACGTTCAAGAAGAAGTGGGACTTCGTGGAGCTCACACTTCAACCACTAAATTTGATCCTGAAATCTTCCTTGCTGTAGACTGTTCGCCAGCAGCTGATGTCTTTGGAGACCAAGGTGCGATTGGGGAAGGAACACTGCTTCGTTTCTATGATCCAGGTCACATCATGCTACCAAATATGAAGGATTTCTTGCTCACTACTGCTGAAGAAGCGGGCATCAAATTCCAATACTATTGTGCCAAAGGTGGTACCGATGCAGGTGCAGCACACTTGAAGAACGGCGGAGTCCCATCAACCACTATTGGTGTCTGTGCACGTTACATCCACTCTCACCAAACCCTCTATGCCATGGATGATTTCTTGCAAGCGCAAGCCTTCTTACAAGCATTGGTTAAGAAATTGGATCGCTCTACAGTTGATCTGATCAAACACTATTAAGCAAATCCTATCTGAAGCCCCGTAAGGGGCTTTTTTAGGAGGGAAACAAAGTTCTCTTGGAAACTTTCCACTGTGAGTAACCATTGAGCTCCTTGGCATCCACACTTCCCTATGGAAAGTATCTTAGAATATTTTATCTTCCATCTGTTTTCTGATATAATATGAAAGAATGAAATGGTAGGGAACTGAACACTCATCCTTGATTCTGTGTAGCAGGCCCCTCCCTTATATACAGGAGTTTTACATGAAAAAACAAGCTTTTAGTTCTGAAAAGTATTTGAACTTGCAACGTGACCACATTATTGAGCGGATCAACCAATTCGATGGCAAGCTCTACCTTGAATTTGGTGGTAAGATGTTAGAAGACTTCCACGCTGCTCGTGTCCTCCCTGGATACGAACCAGACAATAAGATCAAGCTGCTCCAAGAATTGCGTGACCAGGTGGAAATTGTCATTGCCATCAACGCCAACAACATTGAGCACTCAAAAGCCCGTGGGGATCTAGGAATTTCTTATGACCAAGAAGTGCTACGCTTGATCGACAAATTCAATGAATTGGGGATCTTTGTAGGCTCTGTCGTCATCACCCAATATGCTGGACAAGCTGCAGCAGACGCCTTTCGCAAACAACTGGATAAGAGCGGGATCGCCTCTTATCTCCACTATCCGATCAAGGGCTATCCGACTGATATGGACCACATCATCTCTCCTGAAGGGATGGGGAAAAATGACTACATCAAAACTAGCCGCAATTTGGTCGTTGTGACGGCTCCTGGCCCTGGTTCTGGTAAGCTGGCAACGTGTATGTCCAATATGTACCATGACCAATTAAATGGGATCAAATCAGGTTATGCTAAGTTTGAAACCTTCCCAGTTTGGAATCTTCCTTTACACCACCCAGTCAACTTGGCTTATGAAGCAGCGACTGCCGATCTAGACGACGTCAATATGATCGATCCCTTCCACCTCCAAACCTACGGGGAAACAACGGTCAACTACAACCGCGATATCGAGATCTTCCCTGTCTTGAAGCGCATGTTGGAACGCATCTTAGGAACCTCTCCTTACGCTTCTCCAACAGACATGGGCGTCAACATGGTTGGCTTTGCCATTGTGGACAATGACGCTGCGATTGAAGCTTCCCAACAAGAAATTATCCGTCGCTATTACCAAACCATTTTGGATGTTAAAGCAGAGCGTGTCGGTGAAGGAGCTGTCAAGAAGATTGAGCTCTTGATGAATGATTTGGGCATTACTCCAAATGACCGGAAAGTGACCGTGCTTGCTCGTCAGAAAGAAGAAGAAACAGGGGAGCCAGCCTTGGCCCTTGAATTGCCAAACGGCGAGATGGTGACCGGAAAAACCTCTGATCTCTTTGGTCCAACGGCAGCCCTCTTGATCAATGCAATCAAGAAATTGGCGCATATTGATAAAGAAACCAAATTAATCGAGCCAGAATACGTCCAACCTATCCAAGGCTTGAAGATCAATCATTTGGGTAGCCGTAACCCTCGTCTTCACTCAAACGAGATCCTCATTGCTCTTGCCATTACAGCCATGAGCAACGAAGATGCTAAGCTTGCTATGCAAGAATTAGGCAAGTTGAAAGGCAGTGAAGCCCACTCAACCGTGATGCTGACAGACGAAGACAAGAATGTCCTTCGCAAGCTCGGTATCAACGTCACTATGGACCCTGTCTACCAATACGATCGCTTGTATCGTAAATAAACTCAGACAAACAAAAACAATCCCTGTTCGAGGGATTGTTTTTTTATGAAGCAAAGAAGAGAGATTATTTGACGGCATCCCATAATTGGCGAATAGGCTTTCTTTGAACAGGGTCCACAAAATGAGGAGCAATTTCATTTAAAGATTCTAATACAAAGGCTCGTTCTGCCACATAAGGGTGCGGCAAGATCAAGCTAGGGCTGTAACAAATCGTGTCCTCCATATAAAGCAGATCTAAATCAATCACACGCGGTCCCCACTTGACCTCACGGACACGCCCCATTTCCTGCTCGATGGCAAGTAAGGTCTCTAGTAAATCCTCTGGGGTCATCCAGGTTTCAACCTCTGCCACTTGATTCAAAAAGGTGTCTTGCTCCACTCCTCCCCAAGGTTCTGTTTCAATCCTTGTGGATGTTTGAAGAAGATGAATGCCTCGACCCTTGATTTTTTCTAGCGCCGTCTCTAGTTGCAGTTGTTTATCTCCCATATTGGTACCAAGGCCAATAAAGGCTCGTTTTTTCTCTCGTTCGATTGTCACCGAACAAGTCTCGAGTGGCAAGGGAACAGGAGCCCAAGGTTTTTTCAACTCCAGACGAACTTTTTCTACAAAGGCATAGCTTTCGAAAATTTTTTGCACCAATTGAAAGGCAACCGTTTCAATCAGATCGATCTTTTCTGCCTGCATCCACTCGGTCAACTGTTCCGCTAAGATCCCGTAATGGATCGAAGCATCCAAATCTCCTGTGCGGGCTGCACGGGTCATCTCATAATCCACCCATAGGTCTAGGACAAAGCGTTGTCCCAATTCTTTTTCTGCCGGAAAAACACCATGATAGGCGTATATCTCTAAGTCCTTGATCCGTAATTGATCCACTCTCTTCACCTCTTATAGCCGGCCATTAGTGGCCCATGAGTTTATAGGCTTCATTTTTCAAGTCTTTATCTGTCGCAAGCAGTCCACGTGCAGCGGTTGTCACTGTTGCAGTCCCAGGTTTACGGACACCACGCATGTTCATACACATATGCTCTGCTTCTACCCAGACAAGGGCACCTTGCGCTCCAAGATATTCCATCAAGGCATCTGCGATTTCTACCGTCAATCGTTCCTGAATCTGTGGTTTTTTAGCATAAACTTCGACCGTACGAGCCAGTTTTGAAAGTCCAGCAACACGGCCATTTGGAATGTAGGCAATGTGCACTTTTCCATAAAAGGGCAAAAAGTGATGCTCACACATGGAATGGAAGAAAATATCCTTCTCAACCACCATATTGTTATCAATGATTTCAAATGATTTAGACAGGTGCTCTTCTGCTGTCTGTCCTAGTCCTGAAAAGATTTCTTGGTACATCTTTGCAATGCGGGACGGGGTTTCTTGAAGCCCTTCACGGTTCTCATCTTCACCGACTGCCTCGATGATCAATTTTACTGCTTCTTCAATTTTCTTTGTATCCATATCATCTCCTAGTTGGATTTTTCTGTTTTTAATAAATAAGGTCGTACCTGGCTAAGGAAGTAGAGCGACCCCGTTACAATGAGGAGCTCATCATCTCCAGCTTGCCAGTTTTGTAGAAATTCTCGCCAGTTGACTTCCTCCAGCTGGTGGTGGTTTGCAGCAGCTATCATCTCTTCTTGAGAATAGGCTCTTGGATCTTCAAAGGTCGTGAGGATCAAGCGACTATTTTCCAGTTCCTGCCACTGAATGAGCATCTCTTCTAAGGCTTTGGTCCGGATGCAAGTAAAAAGAATGGTCTTTTTTTGACTTGGGAACAGTTCTCGAAGACTTGCGATCAAAGGCGCAACGGCATGGGGGTTATGGGCCCCGTCCAGCAAGATCATGGGTTTTTGAGAGATCACTTCCATCCGACCAGGCCAGACAACCTGACGCAAAGCCTTATCTACCAACTCTTTTGACAAGAGTTCACGCCCTTCCCTTTCAAAAAGTACATCACAAATACTGATAGCAAGAGCTGCATTTCTGGCCTGGTGATGACCTAAGAGTGCTACTTGATAAGAAGCTGTTTCTCTTTTGGAACTGTGATAAGAAAAGGATTGGCCCGATAGACAAGAGCCTTCTAGCTCAACTTGGTAATCTCTGTCATAGGCTGTTATCGGTGCCTGCTCTTGAATCGCAATGCCTTCAATAACTTGGCTAGCTTCTGCTTCTAATTTCCCTAGAACCAGAGGAATTCCTGGCTTAATGATACCTGCCTTTTCACGGGCAATGGAAGCCAGATCTGGCCCAAGAAGGGCGACATGATCCAAGCCAATCGAAGTGATCGCCGTCAGAACAGGCTGACAAACATTGGTACTGTCTAGTCGTCCCCCCATACCGACTTCCATGATCACATAATCCAGCTCCTCATGAGCAAAATAATCATAGGCGATGGCCGTCATCACTTCAAATTCCGTCAAACCTTGAAAGACGGCCTTTGATTGTTCAGCTTGCAGGAGCTGCTGGTAACTATCCAGGTAGGTTTGCAGGTCTTGATCTGAAATGGCTTCGCCATTAATGGTGATTTGGTCATTGTAATGGATCAGATAAGGAGAGGTAAAGACTCCAACGCGTAAACCTGCCTGCCTCAAGAGTTGGGACAAGGTAGCAATGGTAGAGCCTTTGCCATTGGTCCCCGCAACATGAATAACCCGACAGTCTAGGTGAGGATTTCCTCTCAAAGCCAAGAGAGCTTCCATGCGCTCCAAGCCAAAATGTGGATCCTGCGAACGATAGGCTTCTAGCCAACGAAGATCCAACTGATGTTCTTTCTTCTTCATTTACTTGTATTGTTTTAAATTGGTATCTGCTGCCTCTTGGGCTTGGAAAATGGCTTGGCCCAGACTGGCTGCCATCTTGTGTAGGGGAATATCATGCACCCGCACCACTTCGACTCCTTGACTAGCTGCAATACTCGTCAAATGGCTCGAAGCCAGGTCCCGATTCCAAAAACCAGTCTCCGTTGCAGGATCTGTCTCAAATCCGGCTTCTTCAATAATATTGACCACAAAACGTTTGCGGGAGACCCCTAGAAAGATCGGATACCCCTTTTGGTGAATCGTCTCAAGTTCTTGTAATAAGAGTAAGTTCTCACGCTTGGTCAAACCAAAGCCGATCCCAGGGTCCAGCATGATCCGTTCCGTCTGGACACCGGCTTCTTTTGCGACCGCAAGCGAGCGGTCAAAGAAGGTCCACATTACGTCTTGAATCGGCTCTTGAGCCATCTGTTGAAGTTCTTGCTCTGAAAAGACTGGTTCGAAACCAAAACTTGGAAAGATAGTGGAACTTGGATGATGCGGTCTTGCCATCACTGGATTAAACATGAGAACTGCGCTCGCTTCATGCTCCGCGACGACAGCAGCCATCTTAGGATCTCCAAGAAAACCCGTAATATCGTTGACAATATCAGCCCCAGCTTCGAGCGCCGCCGCCGCCACCTGGGACTTCCAGGTATCCACTGAGATCAAGACATCACTTTCTTTCCGAATGGCTTTAATCACTGGAACCACGCGGTCAATCTCTTCTTGGATCTCCACATAATGACTTCCTGGTCTGGTTGATTCTCCTCCGATATCGAGGATCTGAGCTCCTTCTTGGATCAGTTTTCTCGCCTGCTGCAAGGCTGCATCCACACTCGTATACTTACCGCCATCAGAAAATGAATCCGGAGTGACATTTAAGATCCCACAAAGAAGGGTCCCTTGGCCACTCAGCCATTTATTATCAATCATTTTCGTTCTCCTTTGATTCCCTTCCTACAGCATGATTGCGAACAAAAGAGGCTAGAACAAGTGTTCTAAACCTCTGAGTCTACTCTCCATACGGATTTCTGACCTTCTGTAGGATGGTTCTGCATCAAAACTCATTGGTACCTACCATTTTATCATAATTTATCATGGAAGAAAACTCTCCATACTGGCAATAAACAAAGGAGTATGACCACCGGATAATAATAAGCCAGCGCATTCAAGGTCATATGAAGGCAAATACTATACTCGATCCGCTTGTAGCGATAAGCCACCCAAGTTAAGATCAAGGACATGCCTCCGTAAGCTACCCATTCCCCTAGGGTACTCGGTCCATGCAAGTAAGTAAAAAAGAGAGCACCAGCTAGATATCCGATTGGTTCTGCCCCTCGAAAGATCAAACGAGGGATAATGGCCCGACAGAGCAGCTCTTCTAGAATCGGAGCAACAAGGATCACGACCATTCCCATAGCAAGAAAAGGAGCATGAGATTGCAGTTCATTCAGAGCCGCTTGGTTTGCCGTCGTACCACCTGCCTCTTGTTTCAACAAGGGATAGGCGAGCAGGTTATTAGCCATCAATAAGAGAAGAAAAAGAAAATTTCTCCCTAGAGCCGGCCAGGTAATCACCCGAACATCTATGTTCTCCAGAGGGCTCATCTTGATGATTCTATAAAAAGCAAAGAGCACCACCACTGTTACCAAGAGAGTGAGGATAGTGACCCACCTTGCATCTACTCCTTCTTGAAGGGAATAAACCATGGTGATGAGGGGAAATTGGGAGAGAAAGAATAAGGGCACAAAAAGCAGGAGCCAGAGGGCATTCTTACATAATGGGTGCTCTCGAATAAAAGACTGTATATTTTTCAATGGACAACCTCTTTCTTGTATAAAATAAGAAGACTGGGGCTTTCGCCTCCAGCCTTCTCACTTTATTTCAGTTTACTGATTTTTGAAACGTTCAACGTCACGCGCAATCACCAACTCTTCATCAGTTGGAATCACCAATACCTTCACACGGGAATCATCTGTGGAAATATCTCCGACAACTCCAAAGACGTTCTTTTCAGGGTCGACCTTGCAGCCAAACCAGCTGATTCCATTGATAATAGAAGAGCGAACATTTACTGCATTTTCACCAATTCCTGCTGTAAAGATGATGGCATCTGCACCATTCAAGACTGCTAAGTATTGACCGATGTATTTTTGCAAACGATCGATAAAGATATCGTAAGCCAATTTAGCTTTTTCGTCTCCATTATGCATCGCTGTATGAATATCCCGCATGTCACTAGAAGATCCAGAAACACCCAGAAGACCGGATTCACGATTGAGGATGCGGCTAATATCTTCAGGCTTATTGAAATCCTCTGTATGTTCCATCAAGTATGGAATAATCGCTGGATCGAGATCCCCTGTACGGGTTCCCATCATGACACCACCTAGAGGTGTGAAGCCCATTGAGGTATCCACAGAGATTCCCTTGTCAACCGCTGTAACAGATACACCATTTCCAACGTGGCAGGTGATCAATTTCAATTCTTCTAATGGTTTTCCAAGAAGTTTAGCAGCTTCACCAGCTACATACTGATGACTGGTTCCATGAGCGCCGTACTTACGGACCTTATTTTCTGTGTAATATTTAGTTGGAAGAGGGTAACGATAAGCTTTTTCCGGCATGGTTGTATGGAAAGAAGTATCAAATACCACAACACTGGTAATATTTGGACAAATCTCTCTAAAGGCACGAATTCCAGCTGCATTTGCAGGATTATGAAGAGGTGCTAACAAAGACAATTCTTCTACTTTTCGAAGGACTTCGTCATCTACCAAGGCAGAATCCTTGAAGTATTCTCCACCAGCAACGACGCGGTGGCCCACACCTGTAATCTCATCGTAGGATTTGATAATATCAAAGCGAATCAAATCATCCAACAAAATTTTTACAGCTTGTGTATGGTCCTGGATATCTAATACTTGTTTTTCAGAGCGTCCATCAAATTTAACAGTTGAAATAGAATCCTTCAAACCGATCCGTTCAATCAACCCTTTTGCAAGAACAGTTTCCTCTGGCATTTGGTACAATTGCCATTTCAAACTAGAGCTTCCTGCATTAATAGAAATTGTTTTCGACATATATTCACCTCATTAAGCGTTTTCACTTCCTCTATTATATCAGATCTTTGATCAAATTTCACTATCCTTTAACCAGTTTTGGAAACTTTCCGTAAAGTGAACCACCTGGTCTTGATCCTGGAGATCGGTAAACGGATAGACAAAGGGCTGAACAGACTCTTCTTCTTGTTTTCGTAGGACGAAAATCGTCTTAGCATAGGCTGGATTTGAAAAGAGAGATTCTGGCAAGGTCAGCATGGCAAGGATTTGAGCCTTGTCTGTTAGCCAAGCTTTTAAAAGATCACTCTGAGGGCTCGTCAAGAGGTTGTTGGGAGCTAAAAAGATGGCTACTCCTTGAGGTTTCAGGTATTTCAGCGCCTGTTCCATCATGAGGTGATGGGCATAGGTATGGCCTTCGGAGCTCGCTACCTGATAGCGCTGTGCAATCGCTTCATCTGGATAATAACCAATTGGAAGGTCACTAACGATCAAGTCACTTTCTTTCAACACTTGCGGACGCACCGCGTCGCCTTGTGCAAAGACAACACTAGACTCCATTACGTCTGCGATACTAGCAGATAGGTCAATCAAGAGATCATCTACTTCCAATCCTAAGTAATCAATCGTGAGACGGCTATTGTTGACAATAGTCTCAGCGAGATTTCCGGTTCCACTTCCCACTTCTAAGACATCCAGTTGGTCGCTTTTAGCCAACTGATCGATCAAAAATGTAATGATAAAACCAATCGCATCTGGTGTGAACTGGTGATTCGCTTGTAAAGGTTCTGTCTGAGTAGCTTTCATAAAAAGGAATTGGTAGGCTCTGCGCCATTCTTCCTTACTTAAACCTAGTTCTTTTAATTTTTGGCTATTGTTTTTAACAATGTCTAGATCCGTCTTGCCATCCAAATACATGGCATTCTGTTCAATCAAGGCGTCATAAAAGTTGGTCGACAATTCATTTTGAATACTTTGAGTGTTTTCTAATAGATAGGTATAAGCTTGTTCAATTTTTTCGAAATTCATGATTTCCTCCGCACCCTATCATACCAAAAATTAGTCTTTTTCGCTATTTTCTGATGGTTCCTTGATCTCGTTTGGCGTCTCTTCAGAAGGCGTTTCGCTCCCTGCCTTCTCCTTATCTTTCTGTGTCTTCTTCTTTTCTTTTTGGCTCTTCTTACTTTCTTTTTCTTCCCTTACTGGAAGGACAAACTCATAGCTTTCGCCATCCATCTCAGCCTGGGCATGAAGAAAACCAGTATCCTTCTTTAGCTGAACGGTTCCAGATTTTAAATGAATCTCTGATGTCTTCTCATCACTCTTTCTCTTTTCAAGAGCCATTTGCACCAAAGCATAGGCCCGAAGGCGATCTTGACTCGTCTTTAAGATTCGTCTTTCCGCAACCTGACGGTGCAGGTAAAACTGAAGCAAGAGACTAAAAATCGCTGCCATCAAGAGAGCGTAAAGCAAGACACCAGCCTTAACTTTTTTCATTTTGTATCGCTGGTACCACATGGTAGACATACTCCCTTTCTAGACCATCTTCAAAATTCAACCGCAGATGAAGCGACTCTCCCTCCTGCCAAATCTGACTAGAGTGAACCCCTGAAATCATAGGCTGATAGCCCCTGCCCTTATCATCTGTTTTTCGGATATCATCCCCTTTCGATTGACCAATGGCAATTGGTTTTTGATCCTGAACCAAGTAGATATGATTGTCCGCTACTTTTTCAAAATGACTCCGATCCAATTCCACCTGCAATTGTTGCTGAAAAAGTATCCATTCTTCCTGCTTTTGATGTGCCTGGTAGTCCAATTCAGCATGCAGGAGCTTGGTCAAGCCTTGAAAGACCAACACTCCCCCACTGAGCACCAAGAGAGCGACCAAGGCTTCGAGCAGGGTAAAGGCCTTGACCTTTCCGTTATTCCACATGCAGTACCACCTTCCCTTGATGATAGACCGTGAGTTGATCGGCATCTTTTTCGACTTGAACCTGAATGCCATTGGCCTCTAGATGATTTTGCCCTGTCTGAAGCGCCATTTGAGCGACAGATAAGACCTCTACCTCTTTGAAATCCGCTAGTCGCTCCTTGCGCGAACGCCGGATCTCCCCTAACAATAAGGTCGTAATCATGGCAAATAAACCCAAGGCTACCAAAGATTCTATGAGAATACTAGCGGGAACGGATGCTTTTTTTAATTTTCCCATTTCCAAGCGACAGTTGATAGGTCACCACTCCTCTCTGTGTCTGAAAGTGAACATTGGCCAGGGATGAATTGCCACCTGCACGGTCTAAACGAATAGTTTTAGGATCTTGCAAAATGACAGAATCAGGAATCTCCACCGTCTGGTAAGGCGTTTGAATCTTCCTTGCAGTCACTTCAACATCCAATTCCGTTTGCCTTGCCAGCGCTATTTTCTGGCTTTCTTGATAGAGGTGTTCAAACTCTGCAAAAAATACTTTTTCTTCCACCTGCTGAAAGCTCGTCTTGATCGATCCCGATAAGCCCAGATAGATAAAACTGACGATCATCAAGGTCAGAAGAGTCTCCACCAAGGTGAAGGCCTTAATCTGCAACCGCACGAGTTTCTCCACTATTTTTCGCATAATAGGCACGATAAGATTCTGCTTGTTTGTTGGTAATATTTCCATCAGCAATTAGCTTTGATAGAGTGGCTTGATCATTGGTATGATTGAGCTCATACAATTCAGCCTGGCTTTCGACCACCTTCACAACCGCTGCATTTCCTGTCTCTTTCACGGAGTCTTTTTGCTTGGTCAAATTCGGCACAAAGAGCAATAAGAGTACACTGATGATCAATAAGACCACCAACATTTCAATCAGCGTAAAAGCTTTTACCTTGTATGTTTTTAATTTTTTCATAAATGAACCTCCATATTTTGATAAATCGGCAGCAACATGGCTGCGTAAAGTAAGACAATCACAAGAGCCACAAAGACAAAGACCAAGGGTTGTATCACATTCATGGCCTTGTGGACCCGACGAAAGAAGTCTTCCCATGTTTTTTCAGCGTAGATCTCTAGCTCACTTCCAAGCTTTGATTTGACCTCACCATATTCAATCATAAGCGGCATTTCTTTTTTGAAAAAAGAATATCCCCCAACCGTCTCTGAAAAGGATTGACCGCGGTCTAAAGAAAGAGCTAAATCTCTTCCAATCTCTTGGAAAAGCTGGGATTTTTGCTCCTGCATCATGGAAAAAATCTGAGACAATTCCAATCCTTGCCCAATCAGATTGCCCCATTCTCTGGCATAATAGGCTGTCAAATAAGCTTGAATCATGCCTTTTCCGAAAGGCAGATGAGACAAGGTTCTAAAAACATTGATCTTGCCTGACTTTCGATAATAGAGAAAGCCGAGTAAGAAGAAGGTCACCAGTCCCGCTCCTAAGGCCAAAAAGAGTTGGGGGAAGGAACTGATCAATTGCGTCCCAATATTTTGAGCATCCATTTGAGGGAGCAAGTAATTGCGCAAGCCAAGCATAATTAGAACTAAAAACCCAAGCAAGATAAGAGGATAGGTGCTCACCTCAATCAGCTTTTTCTTGACCTTGCGCATGTTTTCTAGGTAAGCACTGATTTTCTCCAAGCTCAATGCAAGATTGCCATGAAGCTCAGCGAGAGACAGCTGTGTCGTGACCGCATCTGAAAAACCGATCCCTGCCATCATCTCAGAAAAACTCCGCCCCCGCGAGAGATCCTCTCGCATCTGGGAAACCAAACGACTCTCCACTAGGTGAGAGCGATCCAGAAAATCGACAATCTCAGATAGGTGAAAACCACTCGAGTAAAGATTCAAAAACAATTCAATGATTTGCTTTTGTTTAGCGGTAGATAATTTTTTCGGCTTGGGCCTGAGCCAGCTGGATATATCCCGATTGAGCCAAGAGATCCATTTGTTGGTTCCAGCGGCTGGCTGAGTGCTCTTGGTAGTTTTCCGTCGCAAAATCGACCACACCTCCTCCTGCAATTAATCGTTGGTAGCAAATACCTTGTAAAACAATCTTGAGTTCTTCCTCACTCACTCCAAGTTCTAAGAGCCTCTCATAAACACCTCGAACGCTCTTGGCATGAATCGTAGAGAAGACGGTGACTCCTGTCAAACTAGCTCGTACGACCGCACGAGCTGTTTCCCTATCTCGGATCTCTCCAATAATGAGAAGGTCCGGCCGATGGCGTAAGGAGAGTTTGATCAGGTTGTCATAGGTCATGCCGATCTGGTCATTCAGCTGAAGTTGAAGCATATTGTCCTGCTTGATCTCGACAGGGTCTTCAATAGACATGACTTGCTGGTCCGCAAAGCGCTCTTGCGCTAAAGCATGCATGAGAGTGGTCTTTCCCGAGCCAACGGGGCCCGCAAAAAGATAAAGCCCACGACCAGCCAATTTCTTCTGCAACTCAGGTAGTTGATCAAACCAAAAACGCAATTCGCGTTCCTCATCATGCAAGAGCCGAATAACCAAGCTTTCATAGCCACGATAATCCCCCACCGTCGACAAGCGAATCGATACCAGCCCATCCTCCAGTGGGTAATCACACGACCCTAGCTGGCTCCGCCTTTTTTCTCCCACATTCATGCCTGCCACGAACTTAAAGTGGCTGATCATAGCTGTCATCTCCTCAAAAGGGAAGGATTGTACAAAGCGCCTCTCATCTCCAACCCTCATAAAAACCTGGTACTCCTCTCTCCGAGGAATAAAGTAGAGATCCTGGGCTTCTTCTTTTTTTCCCATACGGATCAATTTTTTTGCAATTTCTTGAACCATAGTTCCTCCTCTCACTTATACTATTCGAAAAAGAAGACAAAAAAGAAGACTTTCTAGATAGCTCTAAAAAATCTTCTAAATATCTCTTATGACAGGGTTGTCCCCTTTTTTGAATCGAGTGTATATTGACAAGAACGGTGTTTGCGACTGCCTCTTTCCTTTTCGTAGCCTGGGCGGAGCTTGCTTTTAGGGATCTTATGCTCGTCTTCTAGGAGGACAATCGAATGGAAAAACTGCACATCTTCACTGCAGTCCTCACACCACTCTTGCTCCTTGGTATCCCAAAAGATCGTCATGAGATCACTCCGACTCTTATAACTTGGAAAGTGTGCATTCAACTCTAACCATTTCTGCTTGTAGTATTTCAAAGCCTGGTAATAGTCTTCAAACTTCTGACTACTGACGATATCTTCTTCCCAACCTTCTAAAAACCACCAGGGTTCACAGTCCCCATACATTTCAATCACTCGATACATAAACTCTTCCATCCTTTGTATCCTCTATTATATAGAAAATCCTTTGAGAATAAAAGTTTTCTGCTCAGAGCATAATTTTCAGGTAGTTTTCAGGTGATTTTTACAGTTATTTTTCAAAAATAGACTACTTGATTTCTCTTGGGTCCTTTTTTCGAGAATCAAAAAAGAGAGTCCCAACAAAATGACGAGCCATCCTGGGAACTCTCTCTTCTCAAGTATTTAGAACAATTCAAGCGCAATCATGGTTGTCATGGTTGCATCGTAATAGTTGTTCAGAGGTAGATCTTGTGTGAAGATATACTTATTCTGTTGCACCAACTTCAGATAGCCTTTTTCGTGTTCAGAAGCATAGACTATCGGTGCTAAAAAACTTGCTGCCTGATGATTGTTCAAGGCCTTTCCTTTCAAGTCATAACCCGCGTACAGGTTTCTTTGACTCTTGAAAAAGTTAAGCATCTTTTTCACCAATTTTTGACTGGTTGCATCCTTACTTTGAACAAGGTTATATGGAAGGCGACAAGCATTATACGAGTAGGCTCCATCATACTTGGATTCAATCGTCTTTGGATCCGCTACGCGCGTTCCTTGCTCATCTACCCAGATGAAATCAGGTAGTAAACCTGTTTTTGTTTGGGAGCTGATCGTTTGGAGTTGCTGCAACATCTTTTCTTTGATGTCCAACCACTTCGAATCTTTTGTCACTTCATAAAAGATCTGGAATTGCGCTGGCAGTGTATCAGACGTCCGCATCAAATGATAGAATTCCGAATCCTGATTGGCCCAATTTCCCACCGTTAACACACCGGTTTCTTCATTGTAGTTGTGTGCGAGAATATCTTCTAAAATCGCTTTGGCTTGAGCCTGGTAGTCTTTGGCTTGCTTTGGCCATTGCTGAGCAGCTTTTAGAAGAGCATAGGCAATATAGAGATCTCCATCTGTGGCGTTATGGTCCTCATCCTTTGCTTTTCCATTGCTGATGGTTTGTTTCCAAGACATCAATTGGGTACCTTCCAAGCGATGATTTAGATAATATTGATAGAGTCTGTCAAAGTCTGCTTGTTGGGCTTGTCCTTTTTTAGCAGCCGCAACAGTAATGAGCATTCCATAACTTTGCGCTTCGGATAAAACCACCGTTTGATTGCTATCATTGGTGGTTCGAACATAGGATTCTTTCCCTTTTGAAACAACAAAATGCTCATTCCACTGACGGTAAATTCGATTTCGCATCTCCACTTTACTTCTCGTTCTCGCTAAAAATAAGGTCAAACAGAAAATGCAAAGGATGACTAGAAACCATACATATCTCATCTTTTTCGTATTCATAATTTCTCCTATCCTGCGAATCGTTTTGTTTTAACCCATTTAGTTTCTTTCCGGTGCAATAGTTTATCCATCACAATCGAAGAGATGGCATCAATCGATACAATGATAAACAGTTGAGAATAGGTGAAGTAGGCAGCTAAGGCCAACCAAATTTGCTTGGTAGTTGCTTGACCAAATTGTGAGGCAAGAGCCACATTAATCTGAAGTAAGTAGAGCCCAATCATCAAGATCCAATTGAACAACATCAATTGCGCAATATAGATATTTTCTGAATCAAAGGCAAATGGAATTTGCACGCCTGGCACCACTGTATGGAGACACATGGCCAGAATATTGGCAAAAAAGATCAAGTCTGATAACACAATAGCTGCATTGAACCAGAAGAAGATACAGGAATAGTTGGTCACTTCTAACTTCACGCGCCAATTTCCCTTACCAAATAAATGCTTGAAGTTGGAAAGAACCACTTCATAATTTCCTTTGGCCCAACGTTTCCGCTGCATATAATAACTCTTCAGAGTTTCCGGCTCTTGTTGGAAAGCTTCTGAATTATAGGCTAGAGCAATCAACTTCCCACTTTGCATAATCTTAAAGGAAATATCAGTATCCTCTGTTAAGGCACCGTTTTTCCATCCCCCAATACTCTTGACAAATTCAGTTTGAATAATGAAGTTGGTTCCTGGAATCCGTCCAATCTTAAAGAGATGCCACATGCCTACATGGTGAACCCGTTGGGTGACGACAATTTCTTGGTTGATACAGCGGGTCAAGAAGTTTTGACCGGCATTCCGCGTTTTATTGCGACCAAAAGAAGCCACATGACGCTCCGGATCTTTGAGCACTTCTTTCACAAGGAAATAAAGAGCATTCTTTTCAGGCATGGCATCTGCATCATAGACACAGATATAGTCTCCGGTCGCCATGGCCAAAGCGTCATTTAACACACCGGCTTTCCCACCTGTCCCACTGCGATTGATAATGGTCAAATCACGTCCTGCATACTCTGGCAATGCTTTAACTGCCAAACACTCTTCATAAGTGCGATCGGAACAATTATCCGCAAACAGTAGTAATTCTACACGATCATGTGGGTAGTTCAAATCAAGGATCGCTTTGGCTGTCTGTGCAATAACCACATCCTCATTATGGGCAGGTACGACGATCGTCACTTTTGGATAATAAGGAAGCGGATCCGTATTGACACGAAAATCACTGTGTTTAAACCAAAAATGAACGGCTGAAAAGAGGATTACTAGGCCCCAGGCTAAGGACAGCCAAATCGAAATCAAGGCAATAATCATCACAATTTGACTAATCATGGTCCACCGCCTTAAAGTTTTTATTGACACGGCGGTAAATCACCGTATAAGCTACAAATAATACAATAAAGCACAAGGCAAAAAATACACTGATGCCTACAGCTATATTAAAAAATATATTTGTAAGAGACATGTTTTCCTCCTAATATTCCACAATAATATCTGTTTCAAGTTGACGTTTTAAGTAACGAATCATTTCTTTATAGCGATGGTATTTGGTTCGATTGGATTGATCCACTACAAGAAAGCCGGACTGAAATTGGATGGCTTGCACCCCATCTTCGCCTTGGAACACCAGTCCTTCCAACTGTGGTTTTAAGACTGTCATATAATCGCCCTTCAGATCCCGCTCGCTATCAGAAGATAAGATCAAGAAATTACCGTCTGATACATAATACAAGCTTTCATTTGGCTTTAGATGATGCGTTACCAAATAGTTGATTTGGTTCAAGGTCCGATTATATTCTCTCGGCTGCAATTGGAAGAACAATTCCTCGTGCGACCAGTGAATGAGTAAGGCTTGAATCGTATCATTGGTTTCCCCACCATAAGAAGCGATGCGGTTGCGGTAATCTGCGTAAGCTTCTGGCTCTTGATCCTTCACTTTTGCAATCTCTTTAAAGAGGTGGTAGCGAATTTGGGTCAAAATTCCAATCAAGATTGGAAAACTAAAGAGCAGAAGCAAGGCTTGATGAAATGGGATATAGACAACACCCGCCACCAAAAAGACAATCCCTAGGGCAAATGACAACAGGATGGTCCATGTCAACAACAAATCTGATAAAACAATAGCAGAAAATAATCCTAAAACAAAGAATAATCCTTCTTCAATCAGAATCTCTCTTGCAAAAAACAAGCAGTAAAGTAAAAGAAGTACTTCGAAAACAATCAAAATTAGCAACCATCTACTTAACTTTTCCGTTTTTTTCATTTATTCTTTCTCTCCCTCATGAAATTCTTCAGCAGCATCTCCCTGGCCAAAGTAATGTTTAATAGCTTGCACGATTCGCTCAGAAGCTCTTCCATCTCCATAAGGATTTCGGGCATTTGCCATTTCTAGATAAAGATGTTCGTTGGTTAAGAGCTCCGTCATCGTGGATTTGACGACGGCAGGATCCGTACCAACTAATTTCAAAGTCCCTGCTTTGACCCCTTCTGGGCGTTCTGTTGTATCACGCAATACCAATACCGGTTTCCCCAATGATGGTGCTTCTTCTTGTACCCCACCTGAATCCGACATGATAAAGTAACTTCTCGAAGCCAAGTTGTGGAAGTCAAGCACATCTAAAGGTGCAATGAGATGGATCCGATCATGATCTCCTAATAGATCGTTTGCCGCCTCTTGTACCGCTGGACTAAGATGCACTGGATAAACCACTTCAATATCCGGTTCTTGATCCACCATTTCTCTCAGAGCTCCAAAGACCGCTCTCATGGGAGCTCCTTGATTTTCTCTTCGATGCATGGTGACAAGGATGATTTTTTTAGCTGGATCTAATTGATCCAGTACTTCGTGATGATAGTTCTCTTGAACCGTGAGTTTCAGCGCATCAATAGCAGTATTTCCTGTCACCACAATAGAGGATTCCGGATGATTTTCTTTTAAGAGATTGGCCTTACTTTCGCCAGTCGGCGCAAAATACAGATCCGCTAGATCATCCGTCATTTGACGGTTCATCTCTTCTGGATACGGAGAATATTTATCAAAGGTTCTCAAACCAGCTTCGACGTGACCAATGCGGACTTGATTGTAAAAGGCAACCAAACTCGCCGCAAAGGTAGTGGTCGTATCTCCATGAACGAGCACCATATCTGGCTTTTCTTTTTTGATAACTGGATCTAATTGATTCAGAATTTTAGAGGTAATGTCTAATAAGGTCTGGCTTTTCCCCATAATATCCAAATCGTAATCAGGTACGATGTTAAAGGTTTCTAAAACCTGGTCCAGCATTTGACGGTGCTGGGCAGTGACCACTGTGATGGTCTCAATAACCTCCTTTTGTTTTTGCAACTCCAATACCAAAAGGGCCATTTTGATGGCCTCCGGTCGGGTTCCAAACACAACCATAATTTTCAATTTTCCCATAAACTTCTCC
>CABSQC010000002.1 GCA_902479835.1 uncultured Streptococcus sp.
CAAGACGCAGTGGTTGAGTGGGCTCTACTACGCTGATTTCATCAGCTTTTACAGCCCTACTCAACTGTGCGGAGGTGGGACGACGAAATCGAATTCTAACGAATTACCGATTTCTGTCCCACTCTCTATTTTTCTTTGTATCAAAAAAATGTACTTAAAATACAAAAAAGCATATATAATAGCTTGTCTTCTCAAAGTAAATCGATTATAATGAAAAAAGATGGGTTGTGCATAAAATCACAATATGTAGTGATAATTTTTCGACTCACATACCTTATCTAGTAAACGTAGAAAAAGGAGAAAAATCGTTTATGAAAAAGAGGCTTTATTCTGTTGTGATAGCAGTTGTCCTATTTTTGGTAGCGGCTTTAGGATTTGCCAAACCCAATAGTCCAGCTAAAGTCCATGCAGATACGATCAATGATGTTGTGACATCTGTAAACATCTCGAAATCAACTGGTGGGGCCATTACAGATCCACTCGGTGTTTGGGAAAGTTTTCAAGTTGAAGCAAACTTTGTGTTGCCAAATGGACGTGTAAAAAAGGGAGATCAGACCGTTATCCAACTTGGAGATGACTTTAAGGTCTTTGAAACGGACACCATTGACCTGCTGGATCCAAGTGGTCAAAAGGTTGCGACAGCAACGGTAGACGATCAAAGAAAGGTCATCACGGTAACCTACACAGACTATCCTGAAAGAATGGCCAATGTGACAGGGAAACTGCGTTTCTTTGCGCGTGTAGACCACCAAGTCGTCAAAGGGCAAAAGACACTTGATTTTACTCTCACGATCGATAAGAAAGTGATTTCAGGTGGGAATATCGATTACAAAGGGGTCAATCCGGGTGAAAATCCTCCTACTCCAGAAGTCTTTAGCAAATGGGGCTGGACCAACTCAGATAATAAATTAAAATTGACCTATACCTTGAACATTAATCAAGGTCACACAGCTCTTCATAATATTGATATTAAAGACCAATTGGCCTTTACAGATGGAAAAATCAAAGCAGATTCTGTCAATATCCATACTGGAACTTGGCAGATCGATAACGAAGATGGTGCCTATCATTTACGAGATACCACCAATGTCACCAAGAATTATTCCCCTGTTGTCAGTGCCGATGGTCAATCTCTAACGGTTCACATCGGAGATCTAGCTCCAGAACAAGGAATGACAATTCGCTATGATGTTTATTTGGACAAGGTCCCAGCCATCAATACTTCCTACAAAAACAATGCGAAGATGACAGCTACAGAAATCAAGGAGCAAAATAAGGTTGCAGACATTCTGTATCAGTTCCTTGATGGAAAATTTAATGGTGAGAAATACTCCTTCACTATTCATAAAAAAGGTGAAAATGGTCAAGCTCTTGCAGGTGCTGTCTTTGCTGTGACAGCAGATGATACAGGTGAGCAAGTTGGAACCATTACGACAGATGAGAATGGTGTTGGCACCATTACGGGCTTGATCAAACAAGCTTATACGGTTAAAGAAATTCAAGCTCCGACAGGCTATGTGCTCTCTGAAGAACCTATCAAGATCAGCAAGGATGATTTTGGAAATGACCTCGCGATTTCTCGTGATGTCGTAAACCAAAAAGAAAAAACAAGCGTTGCTGGTCAAAAGACATGGAATGATAATGATAACCAAGATGGCAAGCGTCCATCAAAAATCACCGTCAATCTCCTAGCAAATGGGGTCAAAGTCGCTTCCAAAGAAGTGAAACCAGATGCAGCAGGAACTTGGGCCTATCATTTTGATAATCTCGATGTGGTCGATGATGCTGGTAATGTCATTGCTTACACTGTTTCAGAAGAACCTGTTGAAGGCTATGAAGCGACTATTGAAGGAACCAATATTACCAACAGTCGGACACCAGAAGTTGTTGAGATTCCAGTAACGAAAGTTTGGAAAGACAATGATAACCAAGATGGCGTTCGTCCTGACAAGGTCACTGTTCGTCTCCTTGCAGATGGTACAGAAGTAGCTAGCCAAGAGCTAAGTGCAGCGACTGATTGGAAGACAGTCTTTACCAATCTTCCAAAATACAATCACGGTAAACAAATTGTCTACACAGTCACAGAAGACACAGTAGCCAATTACTCTGCTGCGATTGATGGAACAACTATTACCAATAGCTACAAGCCAGGTAAAACCAGCGTCACTGTTACAAAACGTTGGGAAGACAACAATGACCAAGATGGAAAACGTCCAAACACCATTAAGGTACAGCTTTATGCAGACGGCAAAGCTCAAGGAAAAGAAGTGGAACTTTCTGCTAAAAATAACTGGACTCATACCTTTAGCAATTTGCCTCTAAAAGCGAAAGGCAAAGAGATTCAGTACCAAGTGAAAGAAGTTGGAACAGTCAAAGGCTATACTAGTACGGTTGATGACGGTAACAAGGGAAATGTAGTGATCACTAATAGCCGCACGCCAGAAGTAACGGAAGTAGCGGTTAAGAAGATCTGGGATGACGCAGACAACAAAGAGGGTCTTCGTCCTGAAAAAATCACAGTTCGTCTCCTTGCGGATGGTCAAGAAGTGGCTGTAAAAGAAATCACAGCGACTGATAATTGGCAGGCAAGCTTTACGGATCTACCCGTATACAAGGAAGGTAAGAAGATTACTTACACCATTACAGAGGATCCAGTAGTTGGCTATACAACAACTATTGATGGTTTCACGGTAACCAACCGTCATACGCCACCAACAACACCACCGACCACACCACCAAGTACACCGCCAACGACACCACCAACAACTCCACCGACGACACCACCAACAACCCCACCAACAACGCCGCCAAGCACACCGGAAAAACCAGAAATTCCAACTACACCAAAAGAAGGAAAGAAAAAAATTCTTCCATCAACTGGTGAAGTTGTTGCTTACGGGTTGACCATACTCGGTGCCCTCTTAGCAATTTTTGCTTTGGCTTTGCTTTTACGTGGTAAACGGAAAGAGAAATAAAATTCATACCATTAAAGAGGCTGGGACAAAAGTCCTAGCCTCTCAATTGTCTTTGGATTGTCGAGCAAGACGCAGTGGTTGAGTGGGCTCTACTACGCTGATTTTATCAGCTTTTACAGCCCTACTCAACTGTGCGGAGGTGGGACGACGAAATCGAATTCTAACGAATTACCGATTTCTGTCCCACTCTCTTTTGAATAACTTGCTAGAAGAATGCTCCATCAAACCGTTCAAATTCTTGAGGTTCATCTTAAAAATCCATCTTGAAGGAAACATAAGTGTTTGACAGAAAGATGAAATCTTGGTAGAATAAGAAGGTCGAATAGACAACTAACTCTTTCTTGGTAGCAGGATATGCCAAACCTGCCACTCGGATAGAGCATAAAGAAAAGGAGCTTATCATGGCAATCTCAAAAGAGAAAAAAAATGAAATCATTGCACAATACGCACGTCACGAAGGTGACACTGGTTCAGTAGAAGTACAAGTTGCTGTCCTTACTTGGGAAATCAACCACTTGAACGAACACATCAAACAACACAAAAAAGACCACGCTACTTACCGTGGTTTGATGAAGAAAATCGGTCGCCGTCGTAACTTGTTGGCTTACCTTCGTACAAACGACGTTAACCGTTACCGTGAGTTGATCAACTCTCTTGGACTTCGTCGTTAATCTGCTCTATTTTTCACTTACGCTGCGTTGTCACCTTGCCTCGATATACTCGAGTATAATCTTAGGCTACGGTTCCTAGCATCGTAAGGTAAAATAGACCAGATCTATCTCCCTTCGGGGAGATTTTTTGTTTTCACTAGGATTTTAGCCCGAGCTCAAAACAGCCCTCTGAATTCAGAGGGCTTTTTTGCTGTCTTTTCCTTATCGAACGAGATCCATCATTCTGAGGAAGTCGTTTTGTTTGACAGATGTAATATCTAGAGTTACAATTGATGCATCATAAGAAATAGAGGTTATCGACATGATTGATATTACATATCTAGACGGTGCAAAACAAGAAAGAGTCATGCATTTTGATTCCTACGAAGAGTTTGAACGCTCCCAACAAGCCTGCTTGATTGGGGTAGCAGATTTTTATCCTGTTGTGAAACTGACCTATAATGGGTATGAATTGGATTACCAAGGGACTTACGGAGATGTCTTCTTCTATTTGATGAAGCAAGATTTGACGCAGTACCAAAACTAAAGGAGAAAGAAAATGGCAAAAGCAATTACAGACGCAACATTTGAAGCAGAAACAAAAGAAGGCTTGGTCTTGGTAGACTTTTGGGCAACCTGGTGTGGTCCATGTCGCATGCAAGCTCCTATTTTAGAAAAATTATCGGAAGAACTTTCGGAAGATGAGTTAAAAATCCTAAAAATGGACGTGGATGAAAATCCAGAAACAGCGCGTGCTTTCGGCATTATGTCCATCCCAACCTTGCTCTTTAAAAAAGATGGGCAGGTTGTTAAACAAGTAGCAGGAGTGCATACCGCAGCACAAATTAAGGCCATTGTGGCAGAGTTGAGTTAAAAAGCAAAAAAGCTAAAGAGGAATGAACCTTCTTTAGCTTTTTTTTGAATTTTATTCTCCCAATTCTGCACTGTAAGCAATAATTTGATCGACAGTGTCTGAAAGGAATTGGATGGTATCGCGGAGTGGTTTGTCAGTTGAGATATCTGCTCCGATGATCATGGCTGACTCAAGTGGGGTCTTGCTACCACCTGATTTGAGGAGGTCCAGCCAATCTTTAGCTCCGTTTTCGGAGTTCTTCAAATGCAGGTAACCCGCTGTTGAGATAACCAAGCCTGCTGAGTAGGTGTAGCTGTAAAGTCCCATGTAGTAGTGGCTTTGACGCATCCAGGTCAAGGCTGCATCGTCATCGATTTCAACGGCGTCTCCCCAGAATTCTGTCAAGACTTCCTTCATGATGCTATTGAGCTTGCTAGCGCCGAAGGTACCACCTTCTTCGATCAAGGTGTAGACCTTGCGTTGGAAGGCCGCTTCCAACAAGTGGGTAATGAAGTTATGGAAGTAGGTATCTGTCAAACGGTGAGCCAAGGCAAAGCGTTTTTGACGAGGATCGTCAAACTGGTGTTCCAAATAGTCGCTGAGGAGGAGCTCGTTAAAGGTAGAAGGAGCTTCCACATAGTAGGTCGACATGTGGGCGTTGAAGTAGCTTTGGTTGTTGTCTGAGAAGATAAACTGACCAGAGTGTCCGATCTCGTGGATCAGGGTGTAGACATCGCTCATGCGTCCTGTCCAGCTCATGAGGACATAAGGATGAACGCGGTATGGATCGGCTGCATAACCACCAGAATCCTTACCTTCATTGGCTGCGAAATCAACCCAGCGTTCGGTTTGGTAGCGGGCAATTTCGCGGGAATATTCTTCCCCAAGAGGTGCCACAGATTTCATGACCAAATCATAGGCATCATCAATGGTGACATCTGGGTTGAGCGCGCTGTCCAAATCCAACTTCCAATCAGCAAAGGTCATTTTCTCAAGACCGTTGACCTTGGCCACGTGTTTGAGGAATTTTTGAGCGACCGGAGCGAAGTCCTTCATGATCAGGTCAATCTGACGGTCAAACATGGCACGATCTACTTCCTGCTCAGCCAAGAGATAGTCAAAGACAGAGTCGTAGCCCCGCATATCTGCAATCAGTTTTTCAGACTTGACTTGAGCTAGATAGGTAGCAGCAGCCGTGTTTTGGTGCTTGCGGAGACCTTCTGAGAAAGAACGAAAGGCTTTTTCACGAACTTCCGCATTCTCATGGTTTTGGTAGAAGTTTTCATAGGTGACAAAGCTATTCTTGTAAACTTTTCCATCTACTTCAAAATCAGCCATTTCAAAGTCACCTGCCCGCATCTTGGTGTAGATATCTTGCGGTCCGTAGAAGACTTCACCAAGGTTGGTCAGAGTTTTTTCCACATCAGCTCCCAAGTAGTGAGCTTTTTTGATTTTAGCCTGACGAATGGCAAAAGTGAGGTGAGGGAGTTGTCCGAGACGTTCAAGGACTTCTTCATCCGCTTCTACCAAAGCATCATCAAAGAAGGAAAGTTCAACGCTAGCCCAAGTTTCGAAATCCATCCCCGCTTGAGCAATTTCCGCAAAAGCTTCGTCGCCAAAGTCAGTGGTTTGTGGCATAAAGCTGTAGTTGCCAATGTGGCTGAGTTGGATCTGAATCTGTTCAAAGACCGCAAAGGCAGCTTCAAAGTCTTCAAAAGTGTGGAGGTTGCCCTTGTAGTTGCGGACAAATTCATTGATTTCTTCACGTGTTTTTTCAATGGCGCGCAAGAAGTCTTCCTGGTCTTGGTAGAGGGCTGTGAGGTCCCAGAGTTCGTTCTCGGGAAATTCAGAACGTTTTTTTAATTCCATAGTGTTCTCCTTTTGATCGGTGTTCTTCCTTAAGTATAGCAGAAAAAAGGACAGAAACATAGAGGGAGAGGGGAAAATGCTTGTGTAAAAATCTTGAAAAGAGCTGGAAAAATTGACCATTTTTGATATACTAGGATAGATATGAGGAGGTTTTTATGAAAAAGGTTATGATTTCACTACTGGCGGGTGCGTCCGTTCTATCTCTGGTGGCTTGTACGCCCAAACGCTATGAACGCCAAAGTAAACCAAAGACAGCAACGTCATCATCGGTCAAAAAAGAAAAGAAGGATACAGGTCAAAAGAACTATCAAGAAGTGTTAGACCGCTATAAGTCTTATGCAGTTGCCATTCATACTAAGGACCAAACAGCTTTACAAAATGAACTGAAGAAGATCGAAGCAACTTCAGAAGAATATGCGTATGTCTTTAACCTTCAAACACTTGGGAGTACCAATGAGTGGAAATATGCTTTTGAGGATCTTAATCGTGATGGTAATGACGAACTGCTGATTGGGGATGGCAAAACGATTGCTGCTGTGTATTATTTGAAAAATAACCAGCCAACCTTGCTCCATGTAGCCTATGTAGCTTCTGCAGGTGGCTATCGCTCCAGCTTAGATGTTTTTGACAATGGACAAATCGTCTACGCCACTTGGCAATCCCTTAATCCAGAAATGGAATTAACCCTTTATTCACTAGGAAAAGGGGGAGCCAAGGAAGAAAAGAAAGCAACCATTCAAATTGGTGGGAAGGAAACGGCAGAACAGGCTCTTGGGATTTCTACTAAGAAGTTAGACCTCACTAAGCTTGACTGGAAAACGTTTGATGGTTCAGGAGACTCTAAATCAACAGCGAAAGTAGAAGAGAAAAAATTGGGAAGCTTCCAAGTACAAGTTAGCGTGGCCGATCTTCGTATTCGGAAAGAACCGTCTACTTCAGCTCCCTCTGCAGGAATGATCGCAAAAGGAACTCACACCATTACGGAAACTGTAGAAGCGGATGGTCATACTTGGGGCAAATTGGAATCTGGACAAGGCTGGATCGCCCTTGACTATACAACGCGCGTGAGTGGAAATGCCGAATCAGCTCCTGCCCCTGCCAAAACAAAGACTGGTATGAATCTAGATGAAATAAAAGCTGGAAATTTCTCAAGTGTAGCGGGAGTTTGGGAAAATAAGTATGGCACTAGTATTGAGTTTGATGCGCAAGGAATTGTGAAAGTCAATGGTAGTGCTGTCAATGGTGTTCAATTTTCTGGTTTTTACTTCAAGGAAGGCAATTTACACGGAGTTAGTCGGATGCCTGGCGCAACGAACGAAACGCCTATTCTTTTCATTCCTTCAAGAGAAGGTGGCAGTGAATCCATTTACTGGAGTAAGAGTGATGCTACGAATGGGAACGATTTGTACTACCGTGTGAACTAAAAAATAAGGAGACAAACATGAAAAAAATTGGAACCTATTTACTAGCTGTAACCCTATTACTTTCCCTAGTCGCCTGTGCTCCGAAACGCTACGAGCGTAAGCATGCTCCAGTAGGAACCTCATCCATCAAGAAGTCCTCTGGTGAGACCCAAGAAAAAGAGCAGTCGCAAGAAGAAAAGTCAGATAAAAATGATAAAGAAGCCATTGGGACCTTATCAAAAGCAGACCAAGCGGATATCTATTCGATCATTGAAAACAGTGCGTCTTTGACTTATTCACTTCAGGTACAACCGACTCGTTTGCTGGAGTTGAACAACGATCACAGTGCAGTTGAAGGCTACTCGCAAGACATGTTCATTGATTACTATAATACCTACACGCCGGGAACTTATAATTTGCAAGATGTCATTGATAAATTGAATGCTGAAGAGACCTCGGACTCTATACGTAGCCTTTCACAAGACCAGCTGATCCAACTAACAAACGAAAAGAAAGACGGCTGGATCTATTCGACAAAAGACAAGGCCTTCTACGAAATTGTACCTGGCGGTCGTGGGGGAGCGATGCCACCGATGGAAATCCCTTCACCGGACGAATGGGTGATCAATGAAGATTCAGTTGAAGTGACAACGACTATCCAAGGAACTTCCGACCCATACAGACGTTTTGTCTTGAAACGCAACAACAAGAACTACAAGGGTGGAACCAACAAAACACGCTTTTATGTCGATAGTACAGAATTTGTGAAATCGTAAAAATAATCAGAAGCTATATCTAGCTCTAAAATTTTTATATAGAACTTGCTGAAGAATCAAAGAAAAAGGCCCTCAAAGCCTTTTTCTTTTGGGCTTGAATATGTTAAAATAAAAGGTATACGTGCTTGGATACAAAGATGAGGATATAACATACAGATAGGCTGTTGAAATTCCTATCTCGTTGAGTTGCTTGACGGCCTTAGTATCTTGATAGTTGAACACGGGCTAAATCCCTAGTGAAAAAGATAGATTTCCTGGTGTGCGTGGCACACTGCGTCAATCTCCTATTTTCATACGGGATTCTTCACGCCCTTTGTATCCTGATTTTTGTAGGCAAGTCGTATAATTTTATCAATCCAAAGGGGATTACAATGACAAAACAAGTGTTTCAAACGACTTTTGCGGGTCGTGAGTTGATCGTAGAGACTGGTCAGGTTGCAAAGCAAGCAAATGGCTCTGTTGTCGTGCGTTATGGGGAGTCAACTGTCTTGACTGCTGCCGTTATGTCTAAGAAGATGGCAACTGGGGATTTCTTCCCACTTCAAGTCAACTACGAAGAAAAAATGTATGCGGCTGGGAAATTTCCTGGTGGCTTTATGAAACGTGAAGGACGTCCTTCAACAGATGCGACTTTGACAGCGCGTTTGATTGACCGTCCAATCCGTCCTATGTTTGCGGAAGGTTTCCGTAACGAAGTGCAAGTCATCAATACGGTTCTTTCTTACGATGAAAATGCATCTGCACCAATGGCAGCCATGTTTGGTTCATCATTGGCACTTTCTATCTCAGATATTCCATTTGACGGACCAATCGCTGGGGTACAAGTAGGTTATGTGGATGGGGAGATCGTCATCAACCCAACGCAAGAACAAGCTGAGCGCTCGCTTCTTGAATTGACAGTAGCAGGTACGAAGCACGCCATCAACATGGTAGAGTCTGGCGCTAAAGAATTATCAGAAGAAATCATGTTGGAAGCTCTTCTGAAAGGGCACGAAGCCGTTAAAGAATTGATTGCCTTCCAAGAAGAAATCGTAGCAGCAGTTGGGAAAGAAAAAGCAGAAGTAGAATTGCTTCATGTAGATGCTGACTTGCAGGCTGAAATCATCGCAGCCTACAACAGTGACCTCCAAAAAGCAGTCCAAGTAGAAGAAAAATTAGCTCGTGAAGCTGCGACTCAAGCGGTTAAAGACCAAGTGACAGCCGTTTACAAAGAAAAATATGCAGACCACGAAGAATTTGACCGCATCATGCGTGATATAGCTGAAATCTTGGAACAAATGGAACACGCAGAAGTGCGTCGTTTGATTACAGAAGACAAGGTTCGTCCGGATGGTCGTAAGGTTGATGAAATCCGTCCGTTGGATGCACAAGTCGACTACCTTCCTCGTGTGCACGGTTCAGGTCTCTTTACTCGTGGACAAACGCAGGCTCTTTCTATCTTGACTTTGGCGCCAATGGGTGAAACGCAAATCATCGATGGTTTGGATCCAGAGTACAAGAAACGCTTTATGCACCACTATAACTTCCCACAATACTCTGTAGGGGAAACAGGTCGTTACGGTGCACCTGGTCGTCGTGAAATTGGTCACGGTGCTCTTGGGGAGCGTGCTCTTGCTCAAGTATTGCCAAGCTTGGAAGAATTCCCATATGCTATTCGTTTGGTAGCAGAAGTCTTGGAATCAAACGGTTCTTCATCTCAAGCCTCTATCTGTGCGGGCACTCTTGCCCTTATGGCTGGTGGTGTGCCAATCAAGGCACCAGTAGCAGGGATTGCTATGGGTCTCATCTCAGATGGTAACAACTATACAGTATTGACAGATATCCAAGGTTTAGAAGACCACTTTGGAGATATGGACTTCAAGGTTGCAGGTACTCGCGATGGTATTACAGCCCTTCAGATGGATATCAAGATCCAAGGAATTACTGCAGAAATCTTGACGGAAGCTCTTGCTCAAGCCAAGAAAGCGCGTTTTGAAATCCTTGATGTGATCGAAGCTACTATTCCAGAAGTGCGTCCAGAATTGGCTCCAACTGCACCGAAAATTGATACCATCAAGATTGATGTTGATAAGATCAAGATTGTCATCGGTAAGGGTGGAGAAACCATCGATAAGATCATCGCTGAAACAGGCGTTAAGATTGATATCGACGAAGAAGGTAACGTATCGATCTACTCGAGCGACCAAGATGCCATCAACCGTGCTAAGGAAATCATTGCTGGTTTGGTTCGTGAAGCGAAAGTGGATGAAGTCTACCATGCCAAAGTGGTTCGGATCGAGAAATTTGGTGCTTTTGTCAACCTCTTTGACAAGACGGATGCCCTCGTTCATATCTCTGAAATGGCTTGGACGCGCACCAACCGTGTTGAAGACTTGGTAGCCATCGGTGATGAAGTCGATGTGAAGATTATCAAGATTGACGAAAAAGGTCGTGTCGATGCTTCTATGAAAGCTCTTCTCCCTCGTCCGCCAAAAGCAGAAAACAGCGAGGAAAAAGGTGAAAAAACTCATCGCCATGGCGACCGTCCTCGTCACCACAACAAAGACCACAAACCTAAAAAAGACTTTACTATTACACAAAAAGATTCAGAATAATCATTAGAAAAGGAGGAGCACGGTATGGGATGGTGGCGTGAAACCATCGATATTGTAAAAGAAAATGACCCAGCAGCGCGTACCTCGCTGGAGGTCCTTTTGACCTATCCAGGCGTCAAAGCACTGGCAGCTCACCGTGTTTCCCACTTTTTGTGGAACCATGGCTTTAAACTCTTGGCGCGGATGCATAGTCAGTTCTGGCGTTTTTGGACCCAGATTGAAATTCATCCAGGTGCGACCATTGCTTCTGGTGTCTTTATCGACCATGGAGCGGGCCTCGTTATCGGGGAAACAGCTATTGTTGAAAAAGGCGTTATGCTCTACCACGGGGTGACCCTTGGGGGAACAGGGAAGGATGTCGGTAAACGCCATCCGACGGTTCGTGAAGGAGCCTTGGTCTCCGCTCATGCTCAGGTCATCGGTCCGATTGAGATTGGGGCCAAAGCCAAAGTAGGAGCGGGAGCGGTCGTGGTCTCCGATGTACCGAGTGATGTGACCGTTGTCGGAGTCCCTGCTAAAATTGTTCGTGTTCACGGTAAGAAGGATGAGCCAATCATTCACCAAGAAGAAGAAAAACGCGAATACTATGTGAATAAGATGGAGCATGCTAAGGAAGCCAGTCATCGGTCTTCTAGCTTGTAAGGAGATCGCTACGTGATTCAAGCAACCAATACATTGACAGACCACCAACTACTGGAAGCAAAGGCCCTTATTGCCATCTGTCAGAAGTATGACGGAACATTTCGGGATCCTTATCTCTCCAATATGCTCAATTTTGATCCCGATATGCCGGCCTTTTTCCTTTATTATGAAAAAGGTGAACTTGTTGGCCTATTAACGGTTTATGCAGATGACCCAGATGTGGAAGTAGCGATCCTGGTCCACCCCAATCATCGTCGTCAAGGCATTGCGCGAGCTTTATATAGAAGTTTTGAGACAGAAACGGCCTCTTATCCCATTGAGTCTGTGACTTTTCAGACAGAACGTGTTTTTCTAGAGCGCCATCCTGAGTTTGCCAGCAATTGGGGACTGGTCGAGGATGAAGAGACAGAAACCTGGTTAGGACGTGATCGAACTCCATATGAACTGGATCCTCGTTCAGATGTCGAAGTACGCTTGGCAGAGCCTTCTTATCTTGAAACCATTGCCAGGCTCCATCATCAAACGTTTTCAGATGAAATGGAATCGCAGGAAGTAAGCCAAAGATACATTTCTGAGGCCTTGAAGGATCCCTACAGCCTACTTTATATTTTACTCAAGGATGGTCAAGTCATTGGAGTTTGTACTGTCGATGTATCTGGAACTAGCAACTACCTCTATGGACTTGCTATAGCAGAAGCTGACCGTGGCAAAGGTTATGGGAGCTACCTGGCAAAATCCCTCGTCAACAAACTCATTGATCAAAATGATAAGGCTTTTCAGATTGCCGTGGAAGACAGCAATGTAGGTGCCAAACGTTTGTATGAAAAGATTGGCTTTGTCAAACAGACTCAGGTGGTTTATTTGAAGCCAAAAGAGTAGAAACAGAAAGGAAATGAAGCGTGTTAAAAATTTATGATACCATGTCTCGTGATTTGCGAGAATTTGTCCCCATCGAGGAAGGGAAGGTCCGCATGTATGTTTGTGGGCCAACAGTTTACAACTATATCCACGTTGGGAATGCCCGTTCAACGGTAGCCTTTGACACGATTCGTCGCTACTTTGAGTATCGTGGCTACGAAGTTGCCTATATTTCCAACTTTACCGATGTGGATGATAAGATCATCAACCGTGCCAAGGAAGAAGGCATTACTCCTCAGGAAGTGGCGGATAAGTACATCGCAGCCTTTCGTGAAGATGTGACGGCTCTTGGGGTCAAGCCTGCAACCCGCCACCCTCGTGTGGTTGAGTTTATGGATGACATCATTCGCTTTGTTACCGACTTGATCGAAAAAGGCTATGCCTATGAGAGCCAAGGCGATGTCTATTTCCGTGTGGAAAAATCCCATAACTATGCTAAGTTAGCCAATAAAACTTTGGAAGACCTAGAGCTAGGAGCTTCTGGTCGGACAGATGAAGAAACAGCCCGCAAGGAAAATCCAGTCGATTTTGCCCTCTGGAAAGCTGCCAAACCAGGTGAAGTTTCTTGGGAAAGCCCTTGGGGACCTGGTCGTCCAGGCTGGCATATCGAATGTTCGGTCATGTCAACGGGGATTTTAGGCGATACCATTGATATCCACGGTGGTGGAGCTGACCTTGAGTTTCCGCACCATACCAATGAAATTGCCCAGTCAGAGGCTAAGACAGGCAAGACCTTTGCCAACTACTGGATGCACAATGGTTTTGTCAATATTGATAATGTTAAGATGTCCAAGTCCTTGGGCAACTTTATCACTGTGCATGATGCATTGAAGACCATTGATGGTCAAGTTCTTCGTTTCTTCTTTGCGACCCAGCACTACCGCAAGCCGATTAACTTCACAGAAAAAGCTGTGCGCGATGCGGAGACCAACCTCAAGTATTTGAAAAACACTTATGAGCAACCGTTCACAGGAGAAGTAGATCCAGCAGACTTGCAAAGTTTTGTGGACAAGTTTATCGCGGCCATGGATGAAGATATCAATGCCGCAAACGGAATCACCGTCGTCTTTGAATTGGCCAAATGGATCAATTCAGGTCACTACAATCAAGACGTTAAGGATGCCTTGGCAAAGATGTTAGAAGTCTTTGGAGTGGTCTTTGTTGAAGAAGTTTTGGATGCGGATATTGAAGCCTTGATCGCTGAACGTCAGGAAGCGCGGGCTAAGAAAGATTTTGCGCGAGCAGATGCGATTCGCGATGAATTGGCTGCGCAAGGAATCAAGCTCTTGGATACAAAAGAAGGTGTAAGGTGGACACGTGATTGATGTCAATCTAATCAATGGGATCGCCCTTGCCTTTGAAGGGGATGCGGTCTATTCCATGTATATTCGCAGGCACCTAATTTTTCAAGGGATGACCAAGCCCAATAAGCTTCACCAGACTGCAACCCGCTACGTCTCTGCTAGAGCTCAGGCTAGCTTGATCGAAAGCATGCTGGAGCAAGAAATTCTGACGGAAAAAGAGTTGGAGATCTACAAGCGCGGTCGCAATACCAATAGTCATACCAAGGCCAAAAATGCGGATGTCGTGACTTATCGTATGTCGACAGGCTTTGAAGCCGTAATGGGTTATCTCCATATGACGGGTGAGCTTGCTCGTTTAGAAGAATTGATCAACTGGTGCATCCAGCAAGTAGAAGAAGGAAGAAAGCAGTGAAAAATATCAGAGAGTGGTTTCCTCATGCAGAGGTGACGGATCAAGCCCATCCACCAGCTGGTTATGTAGCGATACCCCTTCAGGCTCATCAATGGCTGCTACTGAAGGAAGAAGAGCTAACCGAGCGAGAAAAACAATTGATTTCCTGGTTGGGCGGTGAAGAAGAGGTTGCCCCCAATCCTTGGTACCAATACCTGATCGATGGAAAGGGAGAAGCCCCTCAGGTCATCAAAAAAATGCAGCTTGTCTATTGCCACCTCTCGCACTCAACAGCGGAAGGGATGGCTTCTTGGTTAGAGATGATGCAGACACTCTTGCCCAACTTCCGAGCAACCTTGCAACTGAGTGGACAGGACTACGTGCTCATTCTGGACCAAGACCAGTCTTTGCCTGTGGCCGATATCTTAAAAGATACCGTCTCTGCTATGGAATATGACTTCAATATTCGTTTATCTATCCTGGTCGGGCAAGTATGGGCCGACTCAAAGGAAGGAAAAGTGTCTCCGGTTATCCGAGCAGAACAGGCGGTCTTTCGAGCTTGGATCCGAGAAGGGCATCAAGGCGTCTATCGCTTTTCTCAACTCTATCTGTGGGGGATCGAGCAGGCAGGTCTGGACCTTACTCTAATCAAAGAAAGCTTGTATCAGTTGATTGAAAGTCAAGATCAATTGCAAGACATCATTGTCGCTCTTTGGGAAAATGGGGCAGTCGTGACCAAGGCGGCCCAGCAACTCTATCTCCATCGCAATTCGCTACAATACAAGATTGATAAGTGGGAAGAGCTAACAGGTCTCCAGTTGAAAAGTCTGACAGATCTGGCTCTTTGCTACCATTTAGTCTTGCAAGATGTAATTTAAACGGAATCAATCGAGAGTTTTGTGCAACTTGCACAAAACTCTTTTTCTTTTTTGTGAGACTTGCCATAGATTTGTAAAACGTTTTCATTTACAATAGAACTATAAAAATCAAAGGAGTACCATCATGGTAGAATTAAATCTTAAAAATATTTACAAAAAATATCCAAACAGCGAACACTACTCAGTTGAAGACTTCAACTTGGACATCAAAGACAAAGAATTTATCGTTTTCGTAGGTCCTTCAGGATGTGGTAAATCAACGACTCTTCGTATGATCGCTGGTCTTGAAGATATCACAGAAGGTGAATGTTCCATCGATGGTACTGTTGTAAATAACGTAGCGCCTAAAGACCGTGACATCGCCATGGTATTCCAAAACTACGCTCTTTACCCACACATGACTGTGTACGATAACATGGCCTTTGGTTTGAAATTGCGTAAATACAGCAAGGAAGATATCGACAAACGTGTACAAGAAGCAGCTGAAATCCTTGGCTTGAAAGAATTCTTGGATCGTAAACCAGCTGACCTTTCTGGTGGTCAACGTCAACGTGTGGCCATGGGTCGTGCCATTGTCCGTGATGCAAAAGTGTTCTTGATGGACGAACCTTTGTCAAACTTGGATGCTAAACTTCGTGTATCCATGCGTGCTGAAATTGCGAAAATCCACCGTCGTATCGGAGCTACAACAATCTACGTAACCCACGACCAAACAGAAGCGATGACATTGGCTGACCGTATCGTTATCATGTCTGCTACTAAAAACCCAGCTGGTACAGGTACTATCGGACGTGTAGAACAAATCGGTACTCCGCAAGAAGTGTATAAGAACCCTGTGAATAAATTCGTAGCTGGATTCATCGGAAGCCCTGCTATGAACTTCATTAACGTGAAATTGGAAGGTGGACACATCGTTGCCAATGGATTGAACTTGAAAGTTCCAGAAGGTGCTTTGAAAGTCTTGAAAGAAAAAGGCTATGATGGTAAAGAATTGATCTTTGGTATCCGTCCAGAAGACGTGAATACAGAAGCTGCTTTCCTTGAAACATTCCCAGAATCAGTCGTGAAAGCAACCATCTCTGTATCTGAGTTGCTTGGTTCAGAATCTCACTTGTACTGCCAAGTTGGTGACAACGAATTCATCGCTAAAGTAGATGCACGTGACTACCTTGGAACTGGTGAAACCATCGAACTTGGATTTGACTTGAACAAAGCTCACTTCTTCGACAAAGAAACTGAAAAAACAGTATACTAATACCTACTGAAACTGTAGAGACTGAGACGATATGTCTCAGTTTCTTTCATTTTAAGGAGACAAAACATGGAAAAAGACTGGTGGAAGGGGAAGGTCGCTTATCAGATCTACCCAAAAAGCTTCAAAGACAGCAATGGAGATGGTGTTGGGGACTTAAAAGGGATCACGGAGAAACTCGATTACCTTCAAGACTTGGGGATTGATATCCTCTGGTTATCGCCTATTTACAAGAGTCCGTTTATTGACCAGGGCTATGATATTTCTGACTATTATGCCATTGATCCTATTTTTGGAACTATGGAAGATATGGAGGAGCTGATTGCGGAAGGTAAGAAACGGGGCATTTCCATCATCATGGACTTGGTGGTCAACCACTGCTCCAGTCATCACGAGTGGTTCCAAAAAGCTCTAGCGGATCCAGATGGTCCTTATGCGGATTACTTTTATTTCATCGAAAGTGACAAGGAACCTAACAACTGGGAAAGTTACTTTGGAGGCAGTGTCTGGGAACCCGTTCCTGGCACCAACAAATACTATCTCCATTCTTTCCACAAGGATCAGCCGGATCTCAATTGGCAAAATCCTGTCTTACGCGAAGAGATTTACAAGATGATCAATTGGTGGTTGGACAAGGGAATTGCAGGCTTCCGGATCGACGCTATTATCAATATCAAAAAGGATTTAGAATGGCGTTCGCTTCCATCCGATCGTGACAATGGCCTGGTCCCAGTGCCGGAATCGCTGGTCAATGCCCAACCGATTGAACCTTTCTTGCAAGAGTTAAAAGAGCGTACTTTCGCCAAGTACAACGCCTTCACAGTAGGGGAAGTTTTCAATGAAACCGACGAAGAGTTGCATTTCTTCATTGGAAAAGATGGCGTTTTCTCATCGATCTTTGATTTCAAACAAACCTGCATAGGGCAGGAAGGAAAGGGCTGGTTTGACCATAGTCTTCCAACAGCAGATGAACTCAAGGAAAGTATTTTCCAAGCGCATGAGCGCGCGGATAGCATTGGGGTTCTCTCGACGATCATTGAAAACCACGATGAGCCTCGTGGGGTGTCCCATTATATTGCTGAAGGTCCAGTAAACGACACCAGTAAAAAAGCCCTAGGAACTATTCAGGTTTTGCGCAAGGGAATTCCGTTTATCTATCAAGGCCAAGAAATTGGAATGGAAAACCAAGTCTTTGAATCAGTAGAGGACTTTGATGATATCGCGACCATCAATGGCTATCATGTCGCTAAAGAAGCTGGTTTGAGCGAGGAAGAAGCCTTAGCAGTGATTGCCAACTACAGCCGAGACAATGCGCGGACACCGATGCAGTGGACAAGAGAGCCAGGTCTGGGCTTTAGCGATGGACCAGCCTGGCTGATCAGTCCCAAACCAGATTATTCCATTAATGTGGAAGACCAGGAAAAGGATCCAAATTCCATCTTGAATTATTACCGGCAGCTGACGGCCTTGTATCGCCATCCCCTCTATGGAAATACTATCCGATTTGGAGATATGATCCCAGCGTATCGGGACCGTGAAAACATCATCGCCTTTGAACGCCGTGGGGACAAACGTCTCTTGGTTGTCAGCAATTTCCAAAATCGCCAGGCTAGCTTGGAGTTGCCAGCTCCGATTAAAACGGTCGTTTTAAATAATACAGCAGGATTATTCCAAGAAGGAGACCAAGTGCTCGAATTGACCCCTTACCAAACTGTTGTGCTAGAATTAGCAGAATAGAAAGAAACTTTGTATTATTGTTAGATTTAAGATGTAGAATAGTATTTTCATTAAAAAATCT
>CABSQC010000003.1 GCA_902479835.1 uncultured Streptococcus sp.
GTATTGAGTCAGATTAGTCAGCAAAATTGGGTGACCATTGGGATCTCTGGCTTGCTTGTTCTTCTGACTGGTTTTTTTGCGGTGAAAGCCTATCGGGAGAAGCACGATAGCAAATTCCGCGAATTATCTATTATCTCCATTTTAACTCTGGTGGCAGTGGTCTTGATCAGTATCAGCAATTTCCAAAATAGCCAAAGTAATAATGATCAGTTCCAACGCTCACTCCATTTTATTGAGGTCGTCTCAAAGGAGTTGGATGTCAAAAAAGAAGATGTCTATGTCAATACTTCAGCAGCCACAGATGGGGCGATCCTGAAGGTTGGAGAGGTTTATTACCGAGCTATCGCAGGCTCTGACCCAGATAGCTACCTATTAGAAAAGATGGATCTGTATAAAACAGACGTGGAACTTGTGGAGGTGAACAAATGACAGTAGATTTTTTAGCCATTTTGATTAAATTAGCTATCGGCTTGATTTCCTTGGTATTTGTAATCAATGTGACCGGGAAAGGAAACTTAGCACCAAGTTCTGCAGTAGACCAGATACAGAACTTTGTTCTTGGGGGAATTATTGGTGGGGTCATCTACAATAGCTCCATTACCATTCTTCAATACATTGTGATTCTCTTGATGTGGACTATTTTGATCTTGCTCTTAAAATGGCTCAATACCAATGTCCGTTTTATGAAGCACTTGATCGATGGCAAACCAACTGTCATTATCAAAAATGGGAAGCTTGATCCGGAAGCTTGTCGATCCAAGGGACTTTCTGCTTCAGACGTTGCCTTGAAATTGCGTTCACAAGGAATTTTCCAATTAAAGGAAGTGAAACGAGCTGTCATTGAACAAAACGGTCAAATGATCGTTGTCCGTGCGGGGGATGAAAATCCTAAATACCCAATCATTACGGATGGTGTGGTTCAGCTTGAAATTTTGGAAACAATTGGGAAAAGTGAAGAGTGGTTGCTGGCTGAATTGGAAAAAGAAGGCTATGACAACGTTTTGGATATTTTCATTGCTGAGTATGACAAAGGAAAAATCAATGTTGTGACTTATTAGAAAAAGAGATTGGGCGAGCATGTCCAATCTTTTTTCTTCATAAAATTCCAGGAAAGGTCTCTTCCTTTTCTTGAGATACTCTTGGAAAAATAGTAAAATGGAAGGTAAGGGTTGATTAGAAAAGAAGGATAGAACATTTCATGAAGAAGAAAATACGGAAGTTTGAGAATCATTCGATCACACGCAGACTCTACCTGCTGTTTAGTTTGATTTGCCTTCTTTTTTTGGTTCTGATTGCCCGACTTGGCTATATGCAGATCTCTCACCAAGCCTACTATACGGATAAATTGGCAAAAGCTACCAAAAAGACGGTCAAACAAGGGAGTGTTCGAGGGCAAATCTATGATGCTTCTGGTAAGCCCTTGGTGGAAAATGTGGGAAAACAAGTCTTGACCTTTACGCGCGATCGCAAAATGACGGCCCAAGAAATGCGAGAGACCGCAGGTAAACTCTTGCAGTATGTGGATGTAGAAAATCCTCAAGTAACCGAACGGCAAGAAGTGGATTACTATCTAGCCAATACCAAAGTCTACCAAGAGGTTGTAGGTCACTTACCCGAGAAAAAGAAATTTGATACAGATGGCAACCGTCTACCAGAAGCTAAGATTTATCAAGCAGCTGTAGAGAGTGTCGATCCCTCTAAACTTGGTTACACAGAAGATGAGAAAAAGATTATCTATCTTTATAGCCAGATGAATGCTGTGGAGAATTTTGCGACGGGGATTATTTCGACGCAAGCACTAGGAGCTGAGCAGATTGCGACCATCGCGGCTGACAGTCAGGACCTTCCTGGAATTGCGATCACGACCAGCTGGGACCGCAAGGTTTTGGATACTCCTTTAGCTTCTATCATCGGAACGGTTTCGACTGAGCAGGCAGGACTTCCAGCAGAAGAAGTCGAGGACTATGTCAAAAAAGGCTATGCCCTCAATGACCGGGTTGGAACATCTTATCTCGAAAAGGAATACGAAAACGTCCTTCAAGGAAAACGCAGTGAAAAAGAAATTCTCCTGGATAAAAATGGCAACATGGATAAAGTGGTAGATATTTCAAAAGGAGCTAAGGGGGAAAACCTCAAGCTCTCGATTGACTTGGATTTCCAAAAAGGGGTGGAAGATATTCTCCGCTCTGCCTTTAGCGCAGAGTTGCAAGCTGGAAATGCGACCTACTCCGAAGGTGTCTATGCTGTAGCCCTTGAGCCTGATACAGGGAAAGTCCTTGCCATGGCAGGGATCAAACACCAGGCTGGTAGTCAAGATTTATCAACCGATGCTTTGGGAACAGTCACCAATGTTTTCGTCCCAGGATCGGTCGTTAAAGGAGCAACCTTGACTTCAGGATGGGAAAATGGTGCCATTTCCGGCAATCAGGTACTGACCGATCAGCCCATTGTTTTTGCAGGATCAACACCGATTAACTCTTGGTTTACCCAATACGGTAGTCGCTCCATCAATGCAGTAGAAGCTTTGGAATACTCTTCTAATACCTATATGGTCCAAATTGCCCTTAAGATGATGGGGCAACCCTACACTCCAAATATGACCTTACAAGTGGATCAAGTGGACCCTGCTATGAAAAAACTGCGTTCTACTTTTGCAGAGTACGGTCTTGGAACGTCAACGGGGATTGACCTTCCCAATGAATCGACCGGTTTTATCCCGAAAGAGTATACAGTCGGTAATTATTTGACCAACGCCTTTGGCCAGTTTGACAACTACACCCCTATGCAATTGGCTCAGTATGCGGCAACCGTTGCAAATGATGGGAAGCGGGTGAGTCCTCATGTCGTCGAAGGCATCTATGACAATAATGATCAAGGTGGCCTCGGTCAGTTGAAAAAAGCGATCGAAGCCAAGGAGCTCAATCAAGTCCATATCTCAGCGGAGGACATGGCTTTGATCAAGCAAGGGTTTTACCAAGTGGCCAATGGTACGAGTGGGTTGACGACAGGAAAAACCGTTGGTCGTGGGGCCAGTGTGCCCATCAGTGCAAAGACTGGTACAGCTGAAACCACTGTCGATGGAGGCAAACAAGCCATTAATACTAATGTGGTGGCGTATGCCCCATCGAATAATCCAAAGATTGCGGTAGCGGTGGTCTTTCCACATAATACCAATCTACAGGCGACGGTTAGTCATTCCATTACGCGTGACATTATTAACTTATACAATCAGAAACACCCCATGAATTAGAAAGGAAACTATGCTTTATCCAGCACCTATTGCAAAATTAATTGACAGCTATTCCAAGTTGCCAGGAATTGGGATCAAAACAGCGACCCGTTTGGCTTTTTACACCATTGGTATGTCAGATGATGATGTCAATGAATTTGCCAAGAACTTACTCAATGCCAAGCGCGAGCTAGGGTATTGCAGTATTTGTGGCAATTTAACCGATGAAGAAACCTGCGAGATTTGTCGAGATGAAACGCGGGATCCATCCCTCATTCTTGTTGTAGAAGATAGCCGGGATGTCTCTGCTATGGAAAATATCCAGGAATACCACGGTCGCTATCATGTCTTGCATGGCTTGATCTCACCCATGAATGGCGTGGGACCCGATGATATCAATCTCAAGAGTTTGCTCAGTCGCTTGATGGATGGAACAGTTACTGAGGTGATTGTTGCGACCAATGCGACGGCAGACGGAGAAGCGACATCTATGTATATCTCACGCGTCCTCAAACCAGCCGGGATCAAAGTGACACGTTTGGCACGGGGTCTAGCAGTTGGAGCCGATATCGAGTATGCGGACGAAGTGACCCTTCTTCGCGCGATCGAAAATCGGACAGAATTATAAGAGAAGTTCTTTCGAAAGGGCTGTCATTGTGGTATACTATCAAGTAAGAAATCAAGGGAACAATTAGGGAGAAACTATGAGTAAACAAGACTTAATCCTGTTATATGGTGGACGTAGTGCAGAACGTGAAGTATCTGTTCTTTCAGCAGAAAGCGTGATGCGCGCGATTGATTACCAAGCATTTTCGGTTCAAACCTACTTTATTACGCAGTCAGGAGACTTCATCCAGACGCAAGCTTTTGAAGAGAAACCAGCGGATGATGAGAAATTGATGACCAATGAGACAGTGGACTGGTCTAAAAAAGTGGCACCATCTGCGATTTACAAGGAAGGAGCAGTAGTCTTTCCAATTCTTCATGGACCAATGGGAGAAGATGGTTCCATCCAAGGCTTCTTAGAAGTCTTGAAAATGCCTTATGTCGGCTGTGGCATCCTGGCTTCTAGTGTCGCGATGGACAAGATCACGACCAAACGGGTCTTGGAGTCGGCGGGGATTCCACAAGTTCCTTATGTAGCTCTAGTGGAAGGCGATGACGTGGATGAAAAAATTACTGCAATTGAAGCGACTCTCTCTTATCCGGTTTTCACCAAACCATCCAATATGGGTTCTAGCGTAGGGATTTCAAAATCTGAAAACCAAACAGAGCTTCGGGCTGCTCTTGAATTAGCCTTTAAATACGATAGCCGTGTTTTAGTAGAACAAGGAGTCAATGCGCGTGAGATTGAAGTTGGACTGCTTGGAAACTATGATGTGAAGAGCACCTTGCCAGGTGAAGTTGTGAAAGATGTGGCCTTCTATGATTATGATGCTAAATACATCGACAACAAAATTACCATGGCGATTCCGGCTCAATTGGACCCTGAGGTTGTGAAAACCATGCGGACCAACGCAGAAAAAGCCTTTCGTGCGATCGGTGGTCTAGGTTTAGCGCGTTGTGATTTCTTCTATACCGATAAAGGAGAGATCTTCTTAAATGAGCTCAATACCATGCCAGGCTTTACCCAATGGTCTATGTATCCCTTGCTTTGGGACAATATGGGTCTCAACTATACAGATTTGATCACCAAGTTAGTAGAGCTTGGAAAAGAAGTCTTCCAAAAACACGAAGCGCATTTGTTGTAAGAAAAGAGAGAGTGGGACAGAAATCGGTAATTCGTTAGAATTCGATTTCGTTGTCCCACCTCCGCACAGTTGAGTAGGGCTGTAAAAGCTGATGAAATCAGCGTAGTAGAGCCCACTCAACCACTGCGTCTTGCTCGACAATCCAAAAATAATTGAGAGGCTAGGACTTTTGTCCCAGCCTCTTTTAATTGTCGCTTGACCATATCAAATCGCAATTTTCTGATTTTTTTTGGTATAATGGTCCCTATGAAAATAGTATCTGGAACCTATGGGGGACGCCCCCTCAAAACACTTGAAGGAAAAACAACCAGGCCGACTTCTGATAAGGTCAGAGGGGCTATGTTCAATATGATTGGTCCTTACTTTGACGGTGGAAGAGTGCTGGATCTCTATGCAGGAAGCGGTGGGCTCTCTATCGAGGCCGTCTCTCGAGGTATGTCAGAGGCCATTTTAGTGGAAAGAGATCGTAGAGCGCAGGAGATTGTAGCAGCCAATATTGCCATGACCAAGGAAAAGGAACGGTTTCAACTGCTAAAAATGGAGGCCAAGCAGGCATTAGGGCTTTTAACGGGCACCTTTGACTTGGTGTTCTTAGATCCTCCTTATGCCAAGGAAGAGATTGTTCGCGATATCGAAACCTTGTGCGAGCGCCATCTCTTGTCAGAGGAGATCATGATTGTGTGCGAAACCGATAAACACGTAGAACTTCCTGAAGAAATCGGACAAGTGGGAATCTGGAAAGAAAAAATCTATGGAATTAGTAAGGTAACAGTATATGTCAGATAGAAGTGGATTGTTTACAGGATCGTTTGATCCGATTACCATTGGGCATGTGCAATTGATCGAGCGAGCTAGTCGCTTGTTTGACCGTGTCTATGTCGGAATTTTTTATAATCCGGAAAAAGTCGGACTTTTTTCTATTGAGCAGCGCGTGCGCATGGTAGAAGGGGCCTTGGCTCATTTGGAAAATGTTGAAATTGTGACGTCAACTCAAGAGTTGGCTGTGACAGTGGCGCGCAATCTTGGGGTTATCACCTTGATCCGGGGCTTGCGCAATGCACAGGATCTGGTATACGAAGCCAATATGGATTATTTTAATCACCAGTTGGCGCCTGAATTGGAGACGGTTTATCTCTATGCCCAGCCTCCTTACCAGGCCATTAGTTCAACACGTATTCGTGAGTTGCTGGCTTTTCAACAGGATATCTCACCTTATGTACCAAAGAGTGTAATGGAGGAAATCAAAGATGACACAAGCGAATAAACCAAGCTTGCCTACAAAAAAGAAAAAAGGACGATTGAAAGAATACCGATGGCCGATTGCAGGCGTTCTTTTCTTGCTCCTTTTGCTAGCTGCTTTTGTGATTCGCCTTCCCTATTATATTGAGATGCCGGGCACGGCAGAAGATATTCGATCGGTCATGACAGTGGATGGAAAAATGGATACCAAGTCAGGGTCTTATGACTTTGTAACCGTGGCAGTGAAAGAAGCGACTCCGGCTGATTTGATCTATGCTTGGGCGACACCTTTTACAGATATCTACTCTGCCAAGGATATGACAGGTGGTAGTTCGAGCCAAGAATTTACGCGGATTAACCAATTCTATATGGAAACCTCGCAAAATATGGCTATCTACCAAGGGTTAAAGACAGCTGGAAAAGAAACCCAGATGGACTTTCTTGGTGTTTATGTCATGCAAGTAGCAGATGACTCGACCTTTAAGGGAATCTTGAACATTGCGGATACCGTCACCGGTGTGAATGGCAAGACCTTTAAGAGTTCCAAAGAATTGATTGATTATGTTGGTTCTCAAAAAATTGGCGATCCTGTTTCAGTGACCTATATTGAGGATGGACAAACCAAGACCGCAGACGGAAAGATCATCAAATTGTCCAACGGGAAAAACGGAATCGGGATTAGCCTGATTGACCGGACTGAAGCCAAAGGCGATGTTCCTGTCCAGTTTGCGACCCAAGGGATTGGTGGACCAAGTGCTGGTATGATGTTTAGCCTAGCCATCTACACCCAAGTGGCTGATCCAGATCTTCGTCAGGGACGCCATATTGCAGGGACAGGAACCATTAACCAAGATGGAACGGTTGGTGATATCGGTGGGATTGACAAGAAAGTCGTCGCAGCCGATAAAGAAGGAGCAGAAATTTTCTTTGCCCCTAATAATCCAGTTTCCAAAGAAGAAAAGAAAGCCAATCCCAAGGCCAAATCAAACTATGAAACTGCTAAAGAAGCCGCGAAACAAATCCATTCGAAGATGAAAATCGTCCCCGTCAAAACCCTTCAGGACGCCATTGATTATTTGAAGAAGAAATAGAAGTATCTTGTTAGATCAGTCTCGTACTTGAAAGTACGAGGTAGAGTTGGCAGATAGGAAGATTCACCTTCTAATCAAATTCAAGTTTTTGCTTATCAATCTCTCTATTTTTAGAGGGATTTTTTCTTTATACTGGTATCAGAAAGAAAGGGAGGTAGTGAAATGATTCAAACCAGTTTGTTTTCCATTTCAGTATTCTTAGCGGGAGTTCTATCCTTTTTCTCCCCATGTATTTTGCCACTGATGCCAGTCTATGTAGGAATTCTATTGGATTCTGAACGAGTGAAAACTGTTCGGATTTTTGGAAGAGATATTTCTTGGTATGGCCTGGTGAAGACTCTTTGTTTTATTGCAGGTCTATCAACTGTTTTCCTGATTCTAGGATACGGTGCAGGGGCCCTTGGCCAGGTGCTTTATGCTCCATGGTTTCGCTATCTGCTAGGAGGGATTGTGATCTTATTGGGAATCCATCAGATGGGCCTCATCAATCTTCAGCAACTCCAAAAACAAAAGAGTATCCAACTGAAGAAGGACGAAAAACGCAATGAATTCTTCAATGCTTTTCTGATAGGGGTCACCTTCAGTTTTGGTTGGACCCCTTGTGTCGGACCAGTTTTGAGTTCTGTTTTAGCCATTGCAGCTTCTGGAGGAAATGGTGCATTGCAAGGCGCTCTCCTGATGCTGGTCTATACATTAGGCTTGGCTCTGCCTTTCTTGCTTTTGGCCTTGGCTTCTAGCTGGGTTCTACAACATTTTGCTAAACTCAAGCCCCATATGGGAACCTTGAAAAAAATTGGTGGTGCCCTCATCATCTTGATGGGCATCTTGCTGATGCTAGGAAATCTTAATAGCCTCGCATCCCTGTTTCACTAATCTTGAATGATTAAAGGAGAAAAATCATGAAAAAAATTCTTGCACTTTCTATTGCTACACTTAGCATCGTCACTTTAGCAGCTTGTTCTGGACAGAAATCAGATTCAGATATGAAAAAAACGGACGATAGTAGTATGATGAAGAAGGACGATATGAAGAAGGACGATATGAAGAAGGACGATATGAAGAAGGACGATATGAAGAAGGATGACATGAAGGATTCATCCATGTCCGATGATAAAATGAAAAAAGAAGACATGAAAGATTCATCTATGATGTCTGACAGCAGTTCTGAAATGAAGGACGACATGAAAAAAGATGAGATGAAATCTAGCGATTCAGAAATGAAAGATGAAAAGAGTGAATCATCTGATATGAAATCAGACAACAAATGAAAGAAGGGAGAGGTCATCTGAGGATGACTTTCTCCTTATTTAAAGAGGTAATAATGATGAAGAAATTAGCTTTAGTAGCTGCAGGATTCTTGTGTACTGGACTTTTGGGGGCTTGCTCGAGTCAAGGAATGGCTACTTCCAATAAGGACATGAGCCAACAAACAGCCAAAGCTGGGGCTAGGCAACCATCTGGCAAGAAAGTGAAGGAGTTTAACCTGCAAGGAGTAGACGGTAAGACCTACCGCTTATCCGATTACAAGGGAAAGAAAGTTTACCTCAAATTTTGGGCTTCCTGGTGCTCAATCTGTCTTTCAACATTAGGCGACACAAATGATTTAGCAAAGGCAGAGGAGGGTAAGGATTATGTGGTCTTATCCGTTGTAGCTCCAACTTTTAATGGTGAAAAATCGGAAGCAGATTTCAAAAACTGGTACCAGTCTTTGGATTACAAGGATTTCCCGGTCTTGCTAGATAGTAAAGGGGAACTGCTAAAAGAGTATGGGATTCGTTCATATCCATCGGCGCTCTTTATCAATAGTGATGGGACTTTATCAAAGAGCCAGATAGGCTATATGAATAAAGAGGATATCCTCAAGACCCTAGAGAACATGCAGTAAGGAGGACATAAAATGGAAACAAAATGGAAACTCATTTCCATTCTTTTAGTGGGGCTATTTTGTTTTGGAATCTTTTTCCTTATCAAAGGATCCATGGCCTTGGATATATCAGATGCGACGACTGAGCAGATCAAAAAAGCATCGATGAGTCAGACTCCAGTAGCTAAAAAGGAAACAAATGAAACGGTTGATCCAAAGGATCAGCGTGAAATTTATTTGGCTGGTGGTTGCTTCTGGGGCGTAGAAGAATATTTCTCCCGTGTTCCAGGTGTGATCGATGCTGTATCAGGCTACGCCAATGGGAAGGGAGAAACGACCAAGTATGAATTGGTTCCTCAAACAGGCCATGCCGAAACAGTTCACATCACCTACAATGTCAAGCAGGTATCTCTGAAAGAATTGCTCCTGCATTATTTCCGGATTATCGACCCAACGTCGAAGAATCGTCAAGGAAACGATCAAGGGACTCAATACCGAACAGGTGTCTATTATGTCTCCCAAGAAGACCTTCCAACCATTGACCAAGTCTTTGAAGAGGTAGCAAAAAAATACGACAAACCGTTAGCAGTGGAAAAAGAACCACTGAGCAATTTCATCCAGGCGGAAGACTACCACCAGGATTATCTAAAGAAACATCCAAATGGGTACTGCCATATCGATGTCAATCAGGCTTCTTATCCTGTTATTGATGCTAGTCGCTACTCTAAGCCAAGCGATGAGGAAATCAAAAAGAAATTATCTCCTGAGGAGTATGCGGTGACACAAAAAAATGATACCGAACGGGCCTTCTCCAATCGTTATTGGGATCAGTTTGATGCCGGTATTTATGTAGATGTCGTGACTGGTGAGCCGCTCTTTTCCTCTAAGGATAAATTTGATTCGGGTTGTGGTTGGCCAAGTTTCAGTCGGCCTATTAGTCCTGATGTGGCGATTTATAAGGAGGATAAGAGTTTCAATATGACTCGGACAGAAGTTCGGAGTCGTGTGGGAAATTCCCATCTGGGCCATGTTTTTACCGATGGTCCCAAGGAAAAAGGCGGCCTTCGCTATTGCATCAATAGTTTGTCTATTACCTTCATTCCCAAAGCAGAAATGAAAGAAAAGGGCTACGGTTATTTATTAGACTATGTCTGAGACATTTGGAACTACAATTTGCTATAATAAGCATAGCAAAGACAAGTAGGTGAAAGACATGTATGCGATCATGATTGTGGAAGATGAAGAGCTTATCCGGCAGGGTCTGACTTCCTTAGTTGACTATGAACAGTTTGGAATGACTGTCATCAACCAGGCAGAAAATGGCCGTGAGGCCTGGGAGAAGTTTCAAGAGCAACCAGCCGATATCCTTCTAACCGATATCAATATGCCACAAATGAATGGCTTGGATCTGGCCCATCTCGTTAAAGAGCAATCACCATCTTGTCATATCATTTTTTTGACCGGTTATGATGACTTTGAGTTTGCGAGGAAAGCCATCAAGTTAGGTGCAGATGATTATTTGCTGAAGCCTTTTTCAAAAGATGATATTGAAGAGATGTTAGCAAAGGTGAAGGGAAAACTCGATCAAGAGCGAAAAAAGGCGCAAGTCGAAGATTTGGTCAGTCATGGTTATTCGACTGACTTGGAAGAAGCCATTCATGCTCGTTTAGCAGATTCCCAGTTAACCCTGAAGGATTTGGCCTATCAACTTGGTTTCAGTCCCTCGTATCTAAGTGTATTGATCAAGAAAAAATTGGGACTCCCCTTCCAAGAATATCTCATCCAAGAGAGAATGAAGAAGGCTCAACTCTTACTTCTCACGACAGATTTAAAGATTTATGAGATCGCCGATCAGGTTGGTTTTGAAGATATGAACTATTTTTCTCAACGCTTTAAGCAGGTTGTTGGGGTGACACCAAGGCAGTACAAAAAAGGAGAGCATGAATGAAACGATATCCCTTGCTGATCCAGCTGGTCCTCTACTTTTTTCTCTTCATTCTCTTGCTGTTTGGTCTTATCGGTAGCCTTTACTATCAAACGAGTTCAGGGACGATCCGCCAGCAAACGGAGCGGACGACAAGAAATAGTATCGATCAAAGCAGTCAGTTTATCACCTCCTATCTAAAAAAATTAAAGCAGACCACGACGGTGCTTAGCAAAGAGCAGGCTATTCGCCAATTTGCCCAAGATAAGAGTGCGGATCAAAAAACGGTTCAGCACTTGATGCGAACGATGATTGAAACGGATCCGGACTTGGTCTCTGCGGTCTTGGTGACCAAGGATGGACGTCTGGTAGCGACAGATTCCAAAATCAGCATGCAGACTTCTTCAGATATGATGAATGAAAGTTGGTATCAAGAGGCGATTAAGGAAAGAGCCATGCCAGTTTTGACGCCAGCTCGAAAGGAATCCTTGACCTCGGAAAAAGAAAAATGGGTGGTTTCTATTACCCAAGAAGTGGTCGATCAGGCTGGTCAAAATCTCGGAGTAGTACGCTTGGATATTGGCTACGATAGCCTTCAGGCTTACTTGGATCACCTGCAACTAGGGAAGCAAGGCTTTAGTTTTATCATTAATCAAAAGCATGAGTTTGTCTATCATCCTAAAAAAGCGGTCTATTCCTCCAGCCAAGAAATGCAAGCCATGCAGCCCTATATTGCTGTGAAAGATGGTTATGCAAAAGGAGGGCAGAATTTTATCTATCAGGTTCCAATTCCAGATAGTGATTGGACCTTGATTGGAGTGGCTTCACTTGAAGGACTTCAGATGCTGCAGTCGCAGCTCCTGTACTCTTTCATTGGCCTAGGATTACTAGCTTTGATCATGTGTTTGATGGGGATCGGCTTTGTTCTGCGTTTGTGGATCAAACCCTTACGAGACCTTCAGACCATCATTTTGAGGATTGGAGCAGGAGAAGCTCACGTGAGGGCTGTAGCCAAAGGATCTCCAGAATTGGTGGACCTCGCTCAAGCTTTTAATGCCATGTTGGACCAAATCGATAACCTCATGCAACAGGTTAAGGAAGAGGAGCAAAACGCGCGGCGTTATGAGTTGCGGGCACTTTCGGCTCAGATTAATCCGCATTTCCTCTACAATACCTTGGATACGATTGTCTGGATGGCGGAGTTTAATGATAGTCGGCGCGTGGTCAACATCACTAAGTCTCTGGCTCAATATTTTCGACTGGCTCTCAACCAAGGCCAGGAACAAATCCTGCTGAGAGATGAAATTGACCATGTCCGCCAGTATCTTTTCATTCAGAAGCAACGTTATGGAGAAAAGCTCAACTATGAAATTCTAGAAGATAAACGGTTGAGCGACTATCAGCTCCCCAAATTAGTGCTTCAACCCTTAGTGGAAAATGCGATTTACCATGGTATTAAGGAGATCGATCGGCCTGGTCTCATTCGAGTGACAACTGAAGTCAGTGGAGACTACGCTTGCGTATCGATTTTTGACAATGGACGAGGGTTTGACCGATCAGAATCAACAGCCCAAACCCTTCTTCGTTTAGGAGGTGTTGGCTTGAAAAATGTGGACCAACGATTGCGTCTTCAATTTGGCGAAGCCTATCATATGGAGATCGATTCTAAGGCCAATAGCTATACGAAAATCACTCTTTTTTTGCCCCTTTCATCATCTGATGAACATGTATAGAGACAAAGATTGCCATCTTTGTCTCTTTTTCCTTTTGGAAACTTTCAATGTTGAATTTCAACTCTTTTCTAGTCAAATCTGTCGCAAGTCATCAAATTTATGATAAAATAAAGTGTTACAGTAAATAGATTTTGATGAAGGAACACTATGCGAAAAGAGATTGACCCTGAATTATATAATTACAATAAATTTCCTGGACCTGTCTTTCATCAGGTAGGAGACCAAATCCGTTCAGAAAACCTCTCCTTTGAGCTGTTGAAAAATGAGAAGGAAGCATTTGATGCGACCGTTTTTGGTCAGCGATTTTCTGAGATTTTAACTAAGTTTGATTACATTGTTGGTGATTGGAGCAATGAGCAGTTGCGCTTGCGTGGCTTCTATAAGGAAGAGCGCGATGTTGCAACGATGGATAAATTAAGTCGCTTAGACGATTATTTGTTAGAATATTGTAGCTATGGTTGTGCTTATTTTGTCCTTGAAAATAAGGAACCTCATCGTACTTCCTTTGATAAGAAATCACCGGTCAAAAAAGCTCAATCAGAAGAAAGAGAACCTAAAAAGCGTTCGCGCAATCGCAAACAAAAAGATCGTTTCCAAAAACGAGAACGCGACAAGGGACAACCAGCCAAAAACTCGAAAAAAACAAGACCGTCTGCTGAGACTAAAAAGACAACGAAGACAGACAACAAACGTCATTTTGTGATTCGACAAAAAGAGGAGTAAGAAAGAATGAAACCATCCATTTATAGTTTAACACGCCAAGATATGATTGATTGGGCGGAAGAAAACGGCGAAAAGAAATTCCGTGCAGCACAAATCTGGGAATGGCTCTATCGCAAACGCGTCCAGTCCTTCGAAGAAATGACCAACCTTTCTAAGGACTTGATTGCAAAGTTAAATGATCAGTTTGTCGTCAACCCACTCAAGCAACGGATCGTGCAAGAGTCAGCAGATGGAACGGTCAAGTATCTTTTTGAATTGCCAGACGGCATGTTGATTGAAACCGTCTTGATGCGTCAGCACTACGGTTTATCTGTCTGTGTAACGACTCAAGTAGGATGCAATATCGGTTGTACCTTCTGTGCTTCTGGTTTGATCAAAAAACAACGCGATTTGAACAATGGTGAAATCGTGTCTCAAATCATGTTGGTCCAAAAATACTTTGACGAACGTGGCCAAGATGAACGGGTCAGCCATATCGTTGTCATGGGGATTGGAGAACCATTTGACAACTATAACAATGTCTTGAAATTTATTCGGACGGTCAACGATGACAAGGGATTAGCGATTGGTGCTCGTCATATTACCGTGTCTACTTCTGGTTTGGCTCATAAAATTCGTGACTTTGCAAATGAAGGTGTGCAGGTCAATTTGGCAGTGTCTCTTCATGCACCAAACAATGACTTGCGCTCTAGCATTATGAAGATCAACCGAGCCTTCCCAATTGAAAAATTGTTTGCAGCGATTGAATACTATATCGAGACTACGAACCGTCGGGTGACCTTTGAGTATATCATGCTCAATGAAGTCAATGATGGGGTCGAGCAAGCCTTAGAATTGGCAGAATTGCTTAAGAATATCAAGAAATTGTCTTATGTTAACTTGATTCCTTACAATCCTGTCAGTGAGCATGACCAATATAGCCGGAGTCCAAAAGAACGGGTCATGGCCTTCTATGATACCTTGAAAAAACAAGGTGTTAACTGTGTAGTGCGTCAAGAGCACGGTACAGATATTGATGCAGCCTGTGGTCAATTGCGTTCAAATACCATGAAACGGGATCGGGAGAAAGCGATTGTTGAACATGCGCAACCTTAAACAAGGGCTGATGGATCATACAGAACTAACAAAAAGAGGAAGAAGGCTGTTACGGAGTGGCAGCTTCTTCTATTTTATCCTTTTGTGTCTGATGTGTTTTTTGCCCCAACAGCCAGAGCCGGGTATGGAAACACCGGGTATTCAACATTTCGGTCGCATCGTCGTCCTGCTGGTTCCTCTTAATTCGGTGATGAATCTTGGTCAGATCACCAGTGTCCTCCAACTCATTAAGGTCATTCTCCAAAATATAGCCAATATCTTTTTGTTAAGCCCGCTAGTCTTTCAACTCCTTTGGCTAAGGCCCTGGTTGAGGAGCCGCAAACGGGTCTTGTGCTTCGGCTTTGGGATGAGCTTGTGGATTGAATGTAGCCAAGTTCTGTTAGATCTCTTGTTTGATGCCAATCGTGTCTTTGAGCTAGATGATTTGTGGACCAATACCTTAGGCGCTTATCTGGCTTATCTAGGCTTTCAGTATTGCAGAGCACGATTGCTAGCAAAAAATGGGGAAATGTAAAATCCGAACATTTTAACCACTTTTTAAAATTTTTGTTGACAAAGTCAGAAGCGGGAGCTATAATAACTTCAAGACATCAGAAAAGTAGAGATTTTTCTCACTTCCAGGGAGCTTGTGGTGATTGCGAACAAGCAGTGGTGAATCTTGAAATGGGCTGATGCGTTTATGATGATGAATTTGAAACAATAAAAATTCGGTGAGCACACCTTATCGTGCACCCTGTTGTTAGACAGGTCAGAGATGTAGGAGAAAAATAGCCTCCTACAATTGAGGTGGCACCGCGGTATCGAATCGTCCTCACACAGATTTTTCTGTGTGAGGTTTTTTGTATCTCAAAGGAACCCAGTGAGACTGCAGCTCAAAGGGCCCGCGAGAGAAAAAGATCATAAACAGGATTGAAGATATAGAAAAGAGGACACAATCATGACAGAAACAAAAGGCTATTTCGGACAATTTGGTGGATCTTTCGTACCAGAACCCATTCAAAACTTGCTCAATCAATTAGAGGAAACCTTTGAACAATATAAAAATGATCCAGAATTTATCGCAGAATACAAACATTATTTGAAAGATTACTCTGGCCGGGAAACACCGCTCTACTTTGCGGAAAGTTTAACAGAGCATTTAGGTGGGGCAAAAATTTATTTGAAGCGCGAAGACTTGAATCACCTAGGTTCGCATAAATTGAATAACGTCTTGGGGCAAATCCTCTTGGCCAAACGCATGGGTAAAACGCGCGTGATTGCTGAAACAGGAGCCGGTCAACACGGTGTGGCTACAGCAGCAGCGGCAGCTAAGTTTGGCATGGCCTGTGATGTCTACATGGGGGCAGAAGATGTGGAACGCCAACGCTTGAATGTCTTCCGCATGGAAATGATGGGGGCAACCGTCCATGCGGTTGAAACCGGTACTAAGACCTTGAAAGATGCCGTTGATGCGGCGTTTGGAGCATGGATGGCGGATCTGGATGCCTTTTACGTTTTGGGTTCTGCTGTTGGACCTCACCCTTACCCAACCATTGTGCATGAATTCCAAAAAGTAATCAGTGAAGAATCTAAACGTCAAATCTTGGAAAAAGAAGGCCGTTTGCCGGATTATGTGATTGCCTGTGTCGGTGGTGGCTCTAATGCCATTGGTGCCTTTTCTGAATATGTCGCAGAAGAGGAAGTCGGCTTGATTGGGGTAGAAGCAGCTGGACATGGCTTGGACACCGATCAACACGCAGCGACCATGACCAAAGGGACTATCGGTGTGGTTGATGGTATGAAGACCTATGCAGTCTTTGGCGAAGATGGAAAAGTAGCGCCAGTGTACTCGATCTCTGCTGGTTTGGACTACCCAGGGGTTGGTCCAGAGCATGCTTTCTTTAAAGATTCTGGTCGTGTCGAATATGTAGCAGCGACAGATGATGAAGCAGTAGAAGCTCTTCTTCTTCTCAGTAAGACAGAAGGGATCCTCCCAGCCATTGAAAGCTCACACGCGATTGCGGAAGCTGTCAAACGTGCTCCACAATTGGATAAAGACAAGATCATCATCATCAATGTTTCCGGACGTGGGGACAAGGACGTAGCTGCCATCGCTGATTATCTAGAAGCGAAGGTTGCAAAGTAAGAAGAACTCATCTGCAAAATATCGTATAAAGCAGTAAAGCGTGATAACTGAGAAAGAGACAGGGAACAAAGGGGATCCGGTCTCTTTCTTTTTTGAGAGCAAAGACGAGAATGCCTAAGATGGATGCGATCTGAATGAGAATGAGGATCTTGGTAGAAGAAAAGCTTAGCGAAAAGGTAGCTAGTAAGAGAAAATCTCCTGCTCCTATTCCGATAAAGAAAAAGTGAGCTCCGATCGCAAGGAGTAAAAAGACCAGCATGAAGAGATTACTACCGGATAAAAAGAGGACCAAGGCATGGAGACAGCACCAGATGAATAAAGGGTATTCCATAAAGCGTAGGTCATAGATGGCTAAAACGGCAGCTCCCAGTAGTGTTAGAAGTTGATGCAGAGAAAGGAAACCATTGGCGCAGGCTAAAAAAAGTAGGCCACTCCAGACCTCAAAAAGGCAGTACCAAAATGGGTAGGTCTGATGACAATAGCGGCAGCGAAAACGATGGAGTAGTTGCGAGATAATAGGGATGAGATCCCAAACGCCAAGGACGTGCTGGCAGTGATCACAATGACTGCGAGGAGCAAGAATGGATTGGTTTGGGAAACGATCGACAACTAGTCCCAAAAAAGAGGCGATACAAGTACCGATGGTAAAAAAATAAAAGTTGATCATACTTATTTATTCGTAAAGCAATCGGAAAATGTCATCATTTGCTTGAAAATCTTGTAAAGCCTTTCTAAATTTGATACAATAATGAACATGAAAAACCTGTATGATGTTCAACAATTTTTAAAACGTTTTGGAATCATCATTTACGTAGGGAAGCGCCTCTATGACATCGAATTGATGAAAATTGAGCTTCAACGTCTTTATGATGCAGGCTTGATGGAGCGGCTCGATTATTTAGAAGCCGATACCGTTTTAAGAAGAGAGCACAAGCAAGAATTAGAATTTTTGAAAAAGAGTGAGGTAGAGTGATGGGAAATATCATTTTTTGGTTGGTTGTTTTAGGAGTAGTTGGATGGATGGCCTTTAATTATTTCCGCATCCGTAAAGCTGCTAAATTTGTGGACAATGCTGCTTTTGAAGAGTTGATTCGTAAAGGGCAGTTGATTGACTTGCGAGAGCCAGCTGAGTTTCATACAAAGCATATTTTAGGAGCACGCAACATTCCTTCTACTCAGTTGAAGTTGAGTCTTGCAGCCTTGCGCAAAGATAAACCAATTTTGCTCTATTATCATGGTCGTAGTTTTCGTGTAATCAACGCAGCTCTCTATTTCAAGAAACATGTC
>CABSQC010000004.1 GCA_902479835.1 uncultured Streptococcus sp.
ATTGTGGATAATGGTTGCTCCACGATGCAATTTTTTATGAATCTTTTCAATAATGGCATCCGGCTGGCTCGTTACGATCATTGCCTGCATCCGTTTTTGCTTGGTAAAGACAGCATCCGTTACTCGACTCGATACGAAGATGGTAATCATAGAGTAAAGAGCATACTTCCAACCAAAGGTCAGACCAGCAATCAACATGATGGTCCCATTGACCAAAAAGGAGATACTGCCGACATTCTTTCCTGTCCGTTTTCGAATCGTCAAACTAACAATATCCGTTCCTCCACTGGAAATGTTGTTCCGAAGAGCAAAACCAATCCCTGTTCCCATGACAACCCCACCAAATAGAGCATTCATGATCGGATCGTTGGTCAAAGTAACCACTGGCACAAACTGAATAAAGAGGGAACTCATCGAAACCGTAATAAAGGTAAAGATGGTAAATTTATGTCCAATGTGGTACCAAGCCACAATCATTAGAGGAATATTAATAGCATAAAAGGTCAAGGAAACGGGAATCGTATAACCTATAAAGCGATGACTCAGAACAGATAAAATCTGAGCTAGCCCTGTTGCACCACTGGAATAAACATGTCCTGGTTGAAAGAAGAAGTTGACGGCAATCGCTGATAGAAAACCATACAGCAAGGAAGCTGACACTTTTTCATCGTATTTCTCACGGGAGATGCTCTTCAGCACGCGCAATAATTTAATGTTATAAGCTAGTCGCCGCACATGATAGCGAAATAGCTTATGAAAGCGAGTTTTTTTCATTTTCAATCCATCGATTAGAAGAAAAGGAAAATCCTAGAGCAACTAATCCCTAGACTTTCCTTTTTCTCCCTTGTCCTATTCTTGATCTGCTACTTCTACTTGAAGATTTAACTCATCCAATTGTTTTTCAGAAACGATAGAAGGAGCTTGTGTCATTGGATCTGTCGCCTTATTATTCTTAGGAAAGGCAATGACTTCCCGAATATTATCTTCGCCTGCAAGAAGCATCACAAAGCGGTCCAACCCAATCGCCAATCCTCCATGTGGTGGGAAACCGTAATCCATTGCTTCCAACAAGAACCCAAATTGTTCATTAGCAGCCTCTTTTGTAAATCCAAGCGCCTTGAACATCCGTTCCTGTAAATCTTTATGATTAATCCGTAGGCTTCCTCCACCTAATTCATAGCCATTTAAGACGATATCATAGGCAATCGCTCGAACTTTTGAAAGATCGCCTTCCAATTCATGCTCTGTTTCAGCTTGTGGGAGTGTAAATGGATGGTGAGCAGACATATAACGGCCTTCTTCTTCAGACCATTCAAACATTGGCCAATCCACTACCCAAAGGAAGTTGTATTGATTGTTGTCAATCAAGTCAAGCTCTTTCGCAAGACGAACACGCAAAGCACCAAGCGTTGCATTGGCTACTTCAAGAGTATCTGCTACAAAGAGAACTAGATCCTTGTCTTCTAACTGTAAAGCAGCTGTCAAGTCACTTGTCAAGTCTGTCAAGAACTTCGCAACAGGACCATTCAAAGCACCTTCAGCATATTTCACCCAAGCAAGACCTTTTGCACCGTATTGCTTCGCAACTTCTGTCAATTTATCGATGTCTTTACGAGAGTAATGATCCGCTGCACCTTTGACAACAATCGCCTTAACTGCTGGAGCTTCTGAGAAGACTTTGAAGTCTACACCCTTGACAAGCTCTGTCAAGTCTTGGAGCAACATTTCAAAACGTGTATCTGGTTTATCTGAACCATACAAGGCCATAGCATCATCATAATTCATCCGTGGGAATGGGAGTGTTACTTCAATTCCCTTGGTTTCTTTCATGACACGTGCAATCAAGCCTTCTGTGATATCCTGGATTTCTTGATCACTCAAGAAAGAAGTTTCCAAGTCGACCTGTGTAAATTCAGGTTGACGGTCTCCCCGTAAATCCTCATCCCGGAAACACTTCACGATTTGATAATAGCGGTCAAATCCAGCATTCATCAACAATTGTTTTGTAATCTGAGGACTTTGTGGAAGGGCATAGAAATGGCCTTTGTTGACACGGGAAGGAACCAAGTAGTCACGTGCTCCTTCTGGAGTTGACTTAGAAAGGAACGGTGTTTCCACATCAATAAACTCTAATTCATCTAAGTAATTGCGTATTGAATGAGTTACTTTTGCACGGAGTTTGAGGTTTTCCAACATCTCAGGACGACGAAGGTCTAAGTAGCGGTAACGAAGACGAGTATCATCATTGGCTTCAATTCCGTCCTTGATTTCAAATGGCGTTGTTTTGGCAGTATTAAGAACCGTAATAGTCTCTACCTTGAGTTCTACTGCTCCAGTTGGCAAGTTCGGATTCGCTTGTTCACGAGCTTCCACAAGACCTGTCACTTCTACAACATATTCACTGCGGATGCTTTCAGCTGTGGCCATCACTTCTGCACTAACTGTTTCTGGATTGATCACCAATTGCATGATTCCTTCGCGGTCGCGTAAATCAATAAAGATCAAACCACCCAAGTCACGACGACGGCTAACCCATCCTTTCAAGGTAATACGAGTTCCAATGTGTTCTTCACGAACACGTCCAGCATACATTGAACGTTTCATTTCTAATTAATCTCCAAACTAATATTCTTCCTTCTATTTTACCATAAAGACCAGCAGAAAGTGGCCTTTAGCTCAACTTTTTCAGTCACCAACTTCTTTAGTTATCGTGGTTCTCTTCTTTCTTTTTGGGATCATCGTAGAGAGTGGGTGCTAGCACCTTCATTAAAGTCGCCGTCCCAAATCGCAAGACAGCTGCTGCTAGTCCAAAAATAGGGGATAGGTAGCGGAAAAAGAAATCTCCCCTAAGCACATAGGTCATGCCACCCACAATAAAAAAGATCACAATTCCCTGAACGATTGCGTAAAACCAAATTTTTTTCACACTATTCTCCTTTTCACAAACCAGCTGACTTATCCACTGTTTTTTATCACTTATCCACAAAAATGTGGATAACTTTCACTTTTTGCCCCTCAAAAGAGGAAGCGTCGTCAGCATCAGGACTTGCTTTCATCCATTTACAAGCAAGTTTTCCACAGCCTGTGGATAACTCTCTTGCTTATTTGTGACTTTCTCGTCACTTTCCTCACAAATCAAGGAGCCAGGATTCGATCCTGCCCCCTTTGATCAAGCATTATTTAAATTCGTCTGGTGTCCCTTTATATTGGGCCCAGTCTTTACTGAAGAAGCGATCATTTAGATGGTAAGTTGGTGCTTTTTCAGCCTTTGTGACAAAGGGATTGACCGCTTTATCAAAGGCTAGCCAACCATTCCATCCCATATGAATCGTATCTTCCATAAAGTAGGGCTGATCACCATCTTTAGAAAAGTCTGCAATATTGGTGAATCCTTGACTTTCCAATTGGTAACGAATCTTTTGAACAGCCTGTTCATACTTTTCTTGGCTCAAGCCTGTGTATTTCATCCATTTGGCATTTACTGGAGGAATGACAAAGATAACATTGGTCCGAGATTTAGCAAACTGGTCTAGAACCAACTGCAAGTCATTGTACTCAGGAGATTGAACATAGGATTCGTTTTTTTGGAAACCTTTTAGTTTCTTCAACTTCATTTTTAAACGAGTATTGTAAAAATGATTGCTGATTCCAAGGTCGTTGTTATTGGTTTTGATTTTTGCTTCAGCCGTTGCAATTTCCTCCAATTTCTCATATGAGAATTGGTCTGGCAAATCTTGTAGACGTTTTTTTACCTTCTTATCATAATTCCCGTTTGTACGAGTAGCGAGATTACTAAATAAGGCATCTTCGCGCTGAACCAGATGGGAAACAAACTGGTTTAAAGACTGATCAAATCCTGAAATTTTCTCTCCTTGAGAAATTTTGGTCACAACACTTTGAAAGGCGACATTTGGATACTGCTGCAACAGGCGTTTTGCAGCATACTGAGATGCAGCATCCTGTTGGTGATTGGCAATAAAGCTATTCAACTGATCGCTATTAAAGAATTGTTGAAAGGCAGAGGAATCATAGCCCTTCTTGGTAAACCATTGCGGAGAAACCACATAAACAGCTGTATTGTCCTTAAGTTCTGGCAAAATCTGTTGCATTCCAAAATACTGGTTCAAAGAAGCCGCACCACGTTCTCCTAAAAAGTAGGGTCTGTAATTGCGGTCATATTTCTCAGCCAAAACTGCTGGATGCACCACATCAAAGCGCAACCATTCACTGGAGCCGAAATAAGGGACAAAGCGATGCTGTGGATCAGAAAGCGCTTCTTGCTTCTTTGTACGGCTCTTGAATCCTTCTGCATTCAGACTAACCGCAGCTTTTTTCTCTTCGGTATAGTTGTGCTTATGATTGATTGGATAAAAGAATAATAAAGCTGTTACCATGAGGAGCGCGCAAAATACGGGCCCTAAAATCAGCCACAAACGCTTAAGCATTCTGAAGCTCCGTTACACCTTCTACGATCTTGTTAGCAGTGTTCCAATCATCGCGTCCAAATTCAGATACAGGAACACGGATCCCAAAGCGATTTTCCAATTCCACGATCAATTCAACTGTTCCCATACTATCAAGAACACCCGCATCAAAGAGATCCTCATCCATCATGTCTGAGACATCTTCCATAAACAATTCGTCAATAATTTCAATTACTTGTGATTTTACATCCATTTTTTATTCTCCTTTTATTTCACTTTTGGGAACCATTGCTGATCCAAGAATCCTGAGAAGATCAGGAAGGACAACATCACTGTATTAAAGGTGATAAAGATCCCCAAAGCCTTGGTCCAACGATTGTCCGGTATCGGATCCAATCCTTTTGCTTTTCTTTCTTTATTAATAGATTTTTTCTTTCGAATCCAGGCATCATTGATAACCATTCCAAGCCCATGGAAGAGTCCATAAGCGATGTAGTACCAGGTCACCCCGTGCCAGAATCCCATGACCAACATATTGATAATGTAGGCAACATTTGAGGTGGTAATCCGGCTCTTGAACACTTTATTGCGCATCAGCACCATTACGAGACGCATAAAGACAAAATCACGGAACCAGAAAGATAAACTCATATGCCAGCGATTCCAGAATTCCTTTAAATCACGTGATTTAAAAGGACGGTCAAAGTTGATGGGACTTTTAATCCCCATCAAATTGGAAGCCGCTAAAGCAAACATGGAATACCCTGCAAAGTCAAAGAAAAGGTCAAAGCCATAAACATACATGACTCCCAGCGTTCCGATGTTGAAGAATCCACCTTGAGACAAGGCATAGGTCTGCACATGACCTAACAATAAGTGGCCAAAAATATGAGCTAGGATAAATTTATAAAGGAAGCCATACATGATGTACTTAACAGCTTGCTCCAACATATCCAATAATTCTTCGCGCTCAGGAATGGCTTTATAATCCTCATTAAAACGCTTGAAACGATCAATCGGCCCACTTGAGAAGGTTGGCATAAAGAGCATAAAGCGTAAGAATTCCCAGAGCGTGAATTCTTTCAAAACACCATCTCGCATTTCGATGATCATTCCGACAGCTCGGAAGGTCAAATAAGAAATCCCTAAAAATCCAAACAAGGATTGGTGTCCATTCTTGATCGCTGGCTCTACCTTAACAAAGATCAAGGGCAAGACAGACAAGAAGGAATGAAGATAGAAAATCCACTTATTGTCCGCTTTCTGACGATAAAATTTGTAGGAATACACAATCAAGATTTGCCAGACTACGTAAAAGAGTAAGGCATAAATTTGCTTGAGATTCGAACCTGTCAGCATCAAAATGATAAAGATCAGACTCACAAGTCCTTCATATACCGGAAACCGCTTTTTGAAAAAGAGACCCACAAAGATCGGCAAAAAAGCTAGAATGAGGTAGATAAAATAGATCGGTGTTCCATAGTGTTCTAAATGAGGGAGCTGTTTCAAAAACTCGATCATCGGTTGTTAACCTCGCTAATCAACCCTTTGATGTCGATTTTCCCGTTTGGTGTTAATGGCAAGCTGTCACGATAGAGGAATTTTGAAGGCATCATATAAGACATCATAATGTTTTCTAAATCTTCCTTAATGGCTTTCGTGATATCAATCTCGCGCTCAAATTGTTCTTTGACACCCTCTTTTAAGATAACATAGGCCAAGAGATTTTGAACCTTGTGATCTTTATTATAGCGCGGAACTGCGACTGCTGAGTCAATATACTTCGATTTGTTCAAGTTTTGAGAGACATCCTCTAGCTCGATACGGTAACCGTTAAACTTAATCTGGAAGTCCATCCGTCCACCATAGAGAAGGAGGCCTTCATCCGTCATGGTTCCGACATCTCCTGTATGGTAGGCTGGAAGACCTTCAAATTCGAAGAAGGCTTCTGCTGTTTTCTCTGGATTATTCATATAACCTTTTGAAACAGCCGGTCCAGACACGATGATCTCACCTTGCTCACCATTCGGCAATTTGTTACCTGCCTCATCAATGATGAAGGTTGGAGAATCTTCTTTGGTGTAACCAATTGGCAGACGTTTCAAAGTAGCTAACATCTCATCTGTTACGGCTACAGCCGAAAGAGCTACAGTTGCTTCCGTTGGGCCGTAGGCATTGATGATGCGTGCATTTGGGAAACGCTCGCGCAGTTTTTGAGCCGTTTTAACCGTCAATTCTTCGCCATCAAAGTAGAAATGCGTGATTCCAGGCATTTTCTCACTATTAAAGTCTTCTGATAACATGGCCATATCTGCAAAAGATGGTGTCGAAGTCCAGATCGCAATCGGAAGAGAAAAGATGGTCGCAAAGAGTTGTTTGAAGTCTTGAGTAATGGCTGATGGAAGAGCAAAAAGGGTTCCTCCAAGAGCCAAGGTCGGTGCCCAGTACATGACAGACAAGTCAAAGGAATAGGGCGGTTGTGCCAACATTTGCGGACGCTCTGGCGTTGCAAATTCCTTGTCCGTAATCATCCAGTTGGTAAAACTGAGCAAGTTATCGTGCGAAATTTGCACCCCTTTTGGTTTCCCGGTTGTCCCTGAGGTAAAGATGATGTAGTAGTTATCATCCCCTTTGACCGGATGTTTCAAGTCATAGGCATGCTGAGCCGCATAAGCTTCACGCACTTGCTCCAAGGACATGATTGGAGCAGCTGGGTTTTCCAATGGAAATTCATTGATGGCAATAATCAAGCTTGGCTCTGCTACTTCAACAATGGCAGACACGCGCTCCAAGGCAGAGTGGCTATCAATTGGGATATAGGCATGGCCAGATTTTGTCAAGGCCACAAAGGTTGCCAACATTTCATATTCTTGTCCACCAAAGACCACTACAGGTGACTTTTCAGGAAGTCCCATTTGGTCAATATGGGCAGCCAAGCTATCTGAATCAGCCTTCAATTGCCCATAGGTATGCTCCTCACCAAGGACATTGTAGACCGGATAGTCTGGTTGTAGTTGCGCATAACGTTCAATTGTCTCGATCATATCGTGAATAGGTTGGTTTGACACGGGTAGGAGTCTCCTTTTCTAAAATTCGTTGTAGATAAAGCCACCCTGACCTTGACCAAGGTAACTAAAGAAATAAAGTAGGGCTAGGAAAATGGCGAAATACAAGACCGTCTGCCCGATAAATTTATAAAGTGTTTTATGTTTCATAAGTTTCACTCTTCATTTTGATTGTTATTCACTATTTTACCATTTTTTATACCAAGTAAGCAATTTTAAACATAGTGAGAATCCTCTGGAAAACGTTATCATTTCAGACATTTATCCCTTCTAACCAAAGAATTTTTCTTCTTTACATTTTCTGATGGGAATTCTTTTTATTTTATTTTGCTCTGATGAATTAACTCCAGACACTTGTCCAGATCCACATCTCTTTCAAAATGGTCAGGACTCCAGGGAATTTCTATATCCGGCTCCACACCTTGATCCGTCATTCCTTTGCCTTGATCCAGGCTTAGACAGCGAGAGGTAGGAAACATCAATCGATAATCACCATAGTCAACGGTACAACAATTGGAATAGTCTAAAATTCCGAGAGTTGGTCTACCTACCACCGTTACCTTCTTAAATTGCTTCATCATCTGGACAAAATTATCTCCAGAAGAAGCGCAGTAGGTGTCTGATAAGACAAAGATCCGCTCGGGATAGCGGCCTCCTCTAACCTCTGGGAAGAATTCCTCGCTTTCTTGCTGATACGGTACATAGCCTTTCCCCCGATGGCGGAGCAATTCCTCTTTCATCTCTTCAAGCAGTTTAATGGTTTCAGGACTAATTTCTTCCTGTTGCATCCAGTCCTCAAAGTCTTTCAAGCGCAGGTCAACATTGCGCTCCGTATAGAGAATTTCCATGCCATCATCGTCCCAGTCAAGCGAATCATAGCCCTGATCCTTCTCTAAGCCTAGATGTAATAGAGGGAAATATAAAGAGTCTGTCCCTCCGCCGTTCTGTCGGACATCAATGAGAAGGAACTTGACCTCCGTCATCATCGGTAAGCACTCTTGGTATACCCGACTAATAGCTCCTTCATCCATAAAGTTATCCAGACGAAGATAAAGAAGCTCATCGTCTAATCGTTTCCAAAAAATCTGATCTTTGATCGGCTCTCGACTGGGCGCTACTTCAATGGTCTTTTCTACCCCTTCTCGGAGAAGAGTAACCCTTCTTGACTGAGAGACCAAATCCGCCCATTCTCGGTAATGTCTTTCGGGGGTCTTACTGATAAAATAGTCCTTATGAAGAGACGCTACTTGGTCCAAGTCACTTCCATCCAGACTTAGGATCTGGTCACCTGCTTGGAGACCCGTATCTGCATTCGCCTTTTCAACATAAAGTTGATGGTCCATTACGCGTAAGAGAAAGCCTTTTTGACCAGCTTTTTTATTCTGAAAGGAGATATGGCCAATAATCCCAAAACTTGCTAGGTAGGACCTGACTTGATATAGAAAGGCATCATCCGTCATATCATCTGTAATTTTTTCTCGAAAAGGCTCTGGATCGCATCCTTTTCGATCCTTGATGGTAGATGAATCATGGCTCATAATCGAGATGACATCTTCAAAAATAGCAGTCTTTTTCATAAAGGATTCCTTCAATTTTTAAGAAATAGTATACCACTTTTTCTTAAAAAGTTCTTAAAATCCTAAAAAACTATCCTAAAGTAGGATAGCTGTTATAGATTCTTTCTTTTTTTGGCTTTCTTTGTCAGAGCAACATCACAATTTTCAATCTTGTTAATCAATAGATTAGCAAGGGCAAAATCATCGATGTTCGATTTCATATTCACCTCATAGTTCAAGGTCAGTTGTTCTCCAGCTTGGGCCGTTGTTACAGAAATAAAGTCAATTTCTGAACAACTTTGGTCTAACAACTGACTGATTTGTTCTGCAACAGCATCTTGTTTTGAGACTGTAATGGTCAAATGACGGCGCCGTTGATGATCTGCCTTACTCTGTTTGTTCTCCAATACAAGCCAAACCCCTAGTAAAGAGAGGGTTGATAAAATGGCCAATAAAAGATAGCCCGATCCTGCTGCTAGTCCTATAATCATGGCTAGAAAAATCGCAATCAACTCTCTCGAACCACTCGTAGCTGACCGGAAACGAATCAAACTAAAGGTCCCTGCCACTGCAATCGAGGTCCCCAAACTTCCATTGACTAAAAAGATCACTAAGGTCATCATACAAGGAAGCAAGGTCAAACTAATGACAAACTCTCGAGTGTACAGTGTCCGGTATTTATAGGTCCAAGATAGGGCTGTTCCTAGAAAGAGGCTGACCAAAAGGGCCAGCAGTAAGCGCAAGGGATCCACCGTTGCTGTGGCATTATTAAAAATAGAATCAAATAGATTAGACATAGGCAGCACCTACCGTTTCTTGAACTGGTCTTGGGGCATAATCCAATCCTTGTGATTTATGATAAGCACAGCTATATTTTGAAAATTTCTGCTTGACCAAACCATACTTCTCTAAAATATCCTTTAACCATTGAGGTTCTTGTCCGGGAGCCTTAATTTCCATGATCACGAAGTCATCCTCTAACAAAGGTTCTCCTTTCTTCCCATGAAAAAGACTAACAGCTTGATCACGAAAGACTAAGTTTTGATCGATTGTCACGCGAATTTTCTGATAAGGATAACCCTGAATGGATTTCTTTTCTTTGAGAGACAAGCGATCATAGTAAATGAACATCCGTGGTTCCATTCGATGACCATAGCGTTTACGCAATCTCTGAATCTCTTGCACTAAGTCTGGATCTTGTATCTGCTGATCTACTGTCCCATCTGTCATCAAGTTGATAATGGCTTGTGAAGTAGCGACCAGGCGGAACTTGTGGCCAATTCCTTCTGCATCTTTTGATTTTACTTCTAGAAAAGCGGGACTCTCTACTGTTGGATGCTCTATATAGGTCCGCATCCGGATCTTTTCACGACGGTTCTGTTTAGCAAGAGCATCTTGGATTACATCGAAGTCTTCTGTATCAAAATAGACATTCGAAATCGTGGAGATGGGATAATCATCTTCAACCACATATTTCTTCAAATCTTTCAATAAATCATCCAAATCTTCTTTATTCACCACATATTTGGTTTCAATCCGCTTGAAGCTTGTCTCTACCGTTTTTTTCATGTTTTTCTCCTTTTGTTCTATAAAAAGTTGGGCATTTTCTTTATCGCTTTTGTTGCAAAGCCACAAGTCGCTTTACTGGTTCCTTAGTTTAGTGGCCTTTTCTTAAGCTTTCATTAAGCCAAACTTAAAGAAAACTAAAGTTAAGGTTCCTTTCAGAAAAACTTTAGGAAACTTTCAGCTAGCAACTTTAGACTAGGAGCATATCAATGGAACGAGAGGAAAAGCTCATGAAATCAAACAAATGGAAATTCTTACTAACGGGGGCCGCGACCCTCACCTTACTGACAGCTTGTACCCAAGCGTCATCACAATCAGCTACAACAAACAATACCGCCCAAACAACTGCTACTACTAATAAAACAACCAACGCCAACTATTTTACAGGTAAGGACAAGGACACCTCTTACGATGAAAGTACCGCCTCTACTGTCAAACTGTCTGGATCTTCTGCAAGTGTAGCAGGTGATGGCGTAGCCGTTTCTGGATCCACCGTGACCATCTCGAAGGCCGGAACCTATGTCATCTCTGGTGAATCTAATGGGGTTCAAATCAAGGTCGAAGCAGGTGATTCAGATGATGTTCATATCGTCTTAAAAGGGGTTACCATGACCAACACCAACGCGCCAATCTCTGCTACGAAAGCAGGGCATGTCTACCTGACTCTAGCAGATGGCACGACCAATACCTTGTCTGATTCAAGTTCAAACAATGATGAAGATGCCGATGCGGTCATCTTCTCTAAAGGGGATCTCACCATCAATGGTTCGGGTACGCTCAATATTGATGCCAAGAAGAACAACGGGATCAAGGCCAATGACACACTCCACATCACAGGCGGAACCTATAAGATCACGGCTGTAGGAGATGCCTTCAACGTCAATGATGAGCTCAATATCACCGGTACGACGATGACCATCGATGCAGATGAAGATGCGGTCAAGGTGGATAACGATGAAGATACATCTGTCGGAACCATGTATCTGTCTGACAATACCATGACCATTTCAGCTGGGGACGATGGCATCCATGCTTCTGGTGATCTGATCATCGATAGCGGAACCTATAAGGTAACCGAGTCTGTCGAAGGTCTCGAAGGAAAATCGATCACCATCAACGGTGGAGATATCACCATCTATGCAACCGATGACGGGGTCAATGCGGCTAATGCCAATGCCAACCAAGATGAAATTTTCTTCACCATGAATGGTGGAACCCTCAACGTTGAAGTTGGCCAAGGCGATACCGATCCAATTGATTCGAATGGAAATATCACTGTTACCGGAGGAACCATTAAATTAACAGGTCAATCTGGATTCGACTTTGATGGTACTGCTACCTACACCGGTGGAGATATCTATATCAATGGTGAAAAACAAACAGAAATTGTCAATTCCATGCCTGGAGGCGGTGGTGCTCCCGGCGGTGGCGGACCTCAAGGTGGTGGACCTGGAGGCGGACATCCATAACAACAAATAAAGGCAGGATTTCTTCCTGACCTTTTTTTGTTACTCTTTTTATGATAGAATAGAAAATCAATCAACTTGTTGAAAGGAACATGATGAAAAAACAGACACTACCTCTTTTCTTCACACTCTTGCTGTCTCTTCTTTTTCTATCAGCCTGTGTGCCGGACCTTAAGATCAATTTTAAACAAGAGCCTACTACTACCAGCTCAAAAAAGAAAACCACTAAAAAAAGTAGCTCGAGTCGTTCAACTAGCTCAACTAGCACAGGTAATTCCTCTAGCTCTCCCTCAACTACTACGGAAACTACTTCTGACATCATCACAACCGAAGGGCTCCCTAGAAATGCCCAAGAAGCACCCAAGGATAAAATTTATGCAACAGGGAACTTAAAAGTAGCCTACTCTAAAAATGACGACAATATTTTTGTACAAACGCCGGATTATGAAGGGTATACCACTGCTCTTGTCCAAAAAATCCTTGGAAGTCCTGAGAAACAAATAACAGACCCTGCTTATATTAGCGAATCTTTTCAAAATATTGAACTAGAAAATATTAAAAATCTCTACCGTAAGGGGAAAATGACAGAAGAACAAGCTCATGCCTTTTTATTGGGGGCAGTTGATCTGAAACAAGCTTCTAAATTTGGAGTAGCCTACACCATTTACACCTATAAAAACAACACCATCCAATTGGTCTTTGAAAACGACCAACTTCTCTATATTACGCCAAATCCTGATGTTGTCTTCTTTAAATAATGACTATTCTCGCTTAAACAAGCGAGAATTTTTGTTTCACATGAAACAAAAAACTCTCAACTCCAAATGAGTTGAGAGTTCTTGACGATTAGTCCTCTTCATATTTTTTTGGATTGTAAAACCACATCCCTAGTCCCGCAAATAGAGCAATAGTCATCAGAAGGAAAGCCACTTGGTTTCCAATTTCTCCTGTCATCGAAATCGTTTGACGAAGACCAGAGACGGTATAGCTCATTGGCAAGAATGGATGAATGGATTGGAAAAATCCATTTGTCAAAGCAAGAGGATAAGTTCCTGCACTAGAAGCCAATTGTAAAAGCAAGAGGATCAAAGAGAGGAAAGCACCGACCTTTCTTTGCCATGTTGTTAAAGCGGTCACAATAGACATGAAGGCTACACTACCGATCACACAAAGGAAGAGGGTAGCCATCTCATGATTGGCAGATAAACCAATCAAGTGAACAGCACCATAGACCAAGATTCCTGCAACCACCGCAATGGTTCCATTGACCTCAAAGCGAGATTTAAACCATGCCCAACGACTTTCAGGATGACGACCGGATGGCAATTTTGCAAAGATCATATTGGTTGACAAGGCACAAACAAAGAGTGCTACAGAGATCATATAAGGAGCCATTCCGACCCCATTTACAGGGACATTATCTTGATCTGTTTTAGAAGTCGTAACAGGATTGGCTAAGGTTTTTGCGTTTTCTTTTTCGGTTGTAGCAGCATTCAGTTGTCCCTTAGCATCGTTTAAACCTTGACTCAAGGTTTGACTTCCTGTTGCTAATTCACCCAAACCGTTTGTCAATGTTTGGCCACCCGCTGCTAATTTGCTGGATCCATCTGAGATTTGATTTGCACCGTCAGCTAGTTTATCAGCCCCCGTCACCAATTGACCTGATTTATCCGTTAACTGGTTGACACCAGTGACAAGTTTGTTGACACCACCTGCCAACTCTGGAGTTTTGCTGTTCAATTGCCCTACTCCGTCTGCTAATTTTCCAGCACCAGCAATCAATTCACCAGATTTACTTGTCAATTGTGTTGCTCCTGAAGCCAGTTGATTCATACCTGATGTCAAAGTAGGCATCTTCCCATTTAACTCACCTAGTCCAGAAGTTAATTGATTGCTTCCTGCAAGCAATTCTGATGATTTACTATCTAGTTGGCCAACACCTGCTGCTAACTGACTAGCACCATCTGTTAAAGTGTTACTATTGGTCTGAAGTTGGCTTGCCCCACTAGCGATTTTATCAACACCAGCTGTATAAGCGCCGATCCCTTGACTGATGGTTTGACTAGCTGGTAACAATTGTCCACTAACTGCGGATTGGATTTTAGACAAGCCACTTGACAAGTCTGTCAAGGTAGAAGAAGCTGTTGGTAAAATTTGATTTGCTGCAGTTTGCAGCTGTGTCAAGCTATTTCCTGTATTCAAACTACTTTGGATCGTTTGAATCGTTGTCAAGATCCCTTGAGCTGCTGTTTCACTTGAGCTTGGACTCGATGATATCGCCGCACTGATTTCCGCTTGTTGATCAGCTGTCATTGCTTGATAAGCTGCTGTCCCTTGCACACTTGCAAGGGCATTTGCACGATCCGCTTGGGCTGAAGCAAGGATCGCTTGAGCTGAATTCGCAATACTCGTCAAGCCAGATGACAGTTGACTGGTATCTACCGAAGCATTTTGAATCGCTGCATTTAATTGGTTCAAACCAGCTGCCAATTGATCAATCTGAGCTGATTGGCTTGTAGAAGCTTGTAGCTGGCTTGATAATGTTTGAATACCTGATTCTAATTGAGAAACTCCATTTCGAAGAGTAGTGGATTGACTACTTAATTGACCCGCTCCCTCTGATAATGTAGCGACTCCATTTGTATAGGTCACTAAACCATTTGAAAAGTTAGATAGACCCGAATTCAATTGACGCACGCCATTAGTATAATTCCCAAGACCGTCATTGAGTGTCCCCATACCGCTGGTTAATCGACCAACTCCTGAGGCCAACTGAGGGGTTTGACTCGCCATTTGATTGAGACCATTTCCTAATTGATCCACTCCGGTAGCGTAAGCCATCAATCCTGTATTAAAAGTGCCAAATCCATTATTTAATTGATTGACGCCAGATACCAAGTTTGGAAGTTGACCAGCCATTTGATTGAGACCATTTCCTAATTGACCAACACCATCTGTATAAGCCGCTAGACCTGTACGAAGAGTAGTTGCACCATCTGAAAATGCTAAGCTTGAACGAGCCAATGTATTCAAATTAGTAGATAGTGTTTGACCACCATCTTCCAATTTACTTGCACCATCTGCTAATTTAGCACTTCCATCTGCCGCTGTCCCCATACCAGTTTTAAGCGATCCCATTTTGGAAAATAAAGCAGTTGTATAAGTATTGGTCACTTTTTCAGCCACCGACTGCTGCATTTTTGTCATCGCAGAGTCACTCATTTTCCCTGCAATAAAACTATGACCACTGGACGTTTGGTAAGCAATAGTCATCTGTTCCGGATGATTGGTTAAGATGGAGCTAGCTTTTTTTGAAAGATCCTCAGGCAGGGTTACAATCATATAATAATCGCCATTTTTTAGACCATCTTTCGCAGCTTTCTCATCTACAAAATGAAAATCAAGCGAATCGTTATCCTTTAAATTGGACACCATGTCTTTCCCGATTTCCATTTTTTGTCCATTATATGTAGCAGATTGATCCTTGTTGACAACCGCTACAGGAAGATCCGAAACCTGACCATATGGATCCCACATGGAAGATAGAAAAATAATATTATAAAGAGCTGGAATTAACGCAACTCCAATCATGACAATGATAAATGTCGGCTTTTTAAGAATAGCCTTCCATTCTTTCATCATATTTTTTGTCTCCTTTTTATACACATTGTCTAAATTTCTGATATAATAGATTATACAGTTTCTAGAAATTTTCACAAGTAGGAAATCTTCATTTTTAGACACTGTGTATAATTTTGTGCAAAAAGGATTAACAGATGACTGAGAGCAATAAACGATTAAAAACAAAACGAAATATTGAGGAAGCGATGGTTCGACTACTCGAAAAGGAATCATTCGACCATATCACAACGGTTGATTTGGCGCAAGAATCCGGTATTAGTCGCTCTAGTTTTTATACCCATTATCGAGACAAGTACGACATGATCGAGCGCTACCAACAAGCACTCTTTCACAAACTTGAATACATCTTTGACAAACACCAAGACGACAAGCGCCAAGCGATTACAGAGGTGTTTGAATTTCTAACCAAGGAACCTCTCTTTGCAGTTCTTTTGACAGAGAATGGAACCAAGGAGATTCAAACCTTCTTACGACATAAATTGCAGATTCTATTGGTTGATAGTTTGCAAGAACGCTATAGTCATAAATCATTAACAGATATTGAAAGAGTCTACAGTTCTGTCTATCTGACCAATGCCTTCTTCGGAGTCTGTCAGATGTGGGTTTCGCGCGGAAAAAAAGAAAGCCCTCAACAAATGGCTGAATTTTTAATGAAAATGTTACGGTAACAGTCTCTCCTGATCGATCTAGATCAGGAGTTTTTTTATTAGCAGGTTTAGGTTTTAAGAAAACAAAAAGGGGAGCAAAGCCAGAAATCAACCCTTTAAGACAAAATAAAAAGCCCACTGTAGTAGGCTTTCTGCAAAGTATATCTTAAAATTAAAGCATTTTGTTGTAGAATTCAACGACAAGTGCTTCGTTGATTTCTGGGTTGATTTCATCGCGTTCTGGAAGGCGAGTCAATGAACCTTCAAGTTTGTCAGCATCGAATGATACGAATGCTGGGCGTCCAACTGTAGCTTCAACAGCTTCAAGGATAGCTGGAACTTTAGCTGATTTTTCGCGAACTGAGATCACTTGACCTGGAGTTACACGGTATGAAGGGATATCAACGCGTTTTCCATCAACAAGGATGTGACCGTGGTTAACGAATTGACGAGCTTGACGACGAGTAGTCGCAAGTCCAAGACGGTAAACAACGTTATCCAAACGACGTTCCAAAAGAAGCATGAAGTTGAAACCGACAGTTCCTTCTTTAACTTTAGTAGCTTGTACGAACAAGTTACGGAATTGTTTTTCACCAAGTCCGTAAGAGAAACGAAGTTTTTGTTTTTCAGCTAATTGCAAACCGTATTCTGACAATTTTGAACGGTTATTTGGTCCGTGTTGACCTGGTACGTAGTTACGACGTGCCAATTCTTTACCTGTACCTGTAAGTGACAAGCCAAGACGGCGAGATTGTTTCCAAGATGGTCCTGTATAACGTGACATGTGAAA
>CABSQC010000005.1 GCA_902479835.1 uncultured Streptococcus sp.
GTAAATCCTCTAAGTACTGTCCATCAGTTTCTAGAAAATGTTCGATGTATTTGACAGCCTTTAAGATCTCACTTACTTTATCAGAGTATTCATTCGATTCAAGAACACTCTTTTCTAATTCAATCTCCTTACTCGTTCCAAAAAGTTGAGTTGGAGTTGCATTAAAATATTCTGCTATCTTATCTAAATTTGCAAAGGTAGGATAGCTTTTTTGTTTTTCGTAGTCAGAGATGTCTGGAAAGATTGCTCATAAAAAAATGTGGGGCAAATGATGGGGCAAATCAGTTATAGACAAACAAAAAAGCCTTGTAAATCAAGGCTTTTTCCTGTTGATTTAGATGCCCCCTACAGGGCTCGAACCTGTGACCCATAGATTAAGAGTCTACTGCTCTACCAACTGAGCTAAGGAGGCAAATATAAAAAGCTGTATTGGTGCCGATACTTCACGATTTGTATTGAACCCGCGCAATTAAGCAGGTGGGCAACTCGCTCTGACTTAGCTGCTTCCGCGTGAAACGGCCTGCATACTGTCAGAAGTCTTTTGTTTCCCTAATAATACAAAAAATAGTCGGTCAACACTTAAGTGTGAAGTCGTACACCACAGCGTTTCTATATGTATATGATACCACATTTTGAAAATATTTCAAGGGAAAATCTCATTTTTTTGAAACCGATGTCACTTTTTCTTAAATTGATCAATCTTCTCCTTGGTGGCTCCGAGAGCACGCTCGTACTTGCCGTTTTCATTGGGAATAAAGTAGGACGCGTGTTTGAGCTTGTCTGGCAGGTAGTCCTGATTGACCCAGTTGCCAGGGTAGTTGTGAGGATATTTATAGTTTTGCGCATTTCCCAGTTCCTTGCTTCCAGCATAATGGCCATCACGGAGGTGGCGGGGAATAGGAAGGTTGCCAGAACTTCTAAGATCAGCCAACGCCTTGTCCATCGCAACGTAGGCTGAGTTGGATTTAGGCGAAAGGGCTAGATCGATGACGATGTTGGCGATGAGAATGCGGGCCTCAGGGAAGCCGATGCGCTCAGCTGCTTGAAGGGCTGTTACGGTATGAATCTGCGCATCTGGATTGGCCAGACCGATATCCTCATAAGCGATGACAGTCAAGCGACGAGCGAGGCTAGGCAGATCTCCGGCTTCGATCAAACGAGCGGCGTAGTGGAGACTAGCATCGACATCCGAACCACGGATAGATTTTTGCAGAGCAGAGAGCACGTCGTAGTGGCCGTCTCCATCTTTGTCCATGGTAATGTAGCTGCGCTGGAGGCTGTTTTCCATGATCTCTAGCGTAATATGGCGAATCCCTTCTGCATTTTCAGAAGTTGACAGCACCGCCAGATCGAGAGAATTAAAGGCAGAGCGAAGATCTCCATTGGTCGAGGTAGCGATGAAATCCAAAGCGTCCTCATCGAGCACGACTGGAAAATCAAAGCCACGCTCGGGATCATCCAACGCTGTCTTCAGAGCTTGCTTGACCTCCTCCGTCGTCAACGGTTCTAGCTCAAAGATTTGTACGCGGCTACGAATAGCAGGTGTGACAGAGAAAAAGGGATTTTCAGTCGTTGCACCGATCATGATGACCAGACCACTTTCGAGCAAAGGCAAAAGAAAATCTTGCTTGGTTTTATCAAGGCGATGGATCTCGTCTAAAAGCAGGACCAAGCCACCTGAAAACTTGGCTTCCTCTGCGATTTCTTGGAGGCGCTTTTTACTGTCAACCGTTGCATTAAAGGTCCGAAAGGCATACTTGGTCGTTCCTGCGATGGCAGAAGCAATACTGGTCTTTCCGATCCCCGGAGGTCCATAGAGAATCATAGAGGACAGACGATTGGCCTCGACCATGCGACGAATGATTTTGCCTTCTCCAACCAGGTGCTGTTGACCGATGACTTGATCGATCGTTCGTGGTCGCATGCGGAGTGCGAGATTGTCGGGCATTTCCTTCTCCTTTCTAGCTTTGTCTCCTTTCAAAGAGGCGGTTTTTATGGTAAGATTGTAGTAACTATTGTATCATATTCCGCTCTAAGAGTGGGAAATTAGAAAGAGGACGCTATGTCTAAATACGGATTTTTGGATATTTTAGAAGAGGAGATGGACAAGGTTTTTCCTTTTGATTTTGAGATCAATTGGGATAAGAAAAACCATGCGGTAGAAGTGGCTTTTCTCTTGGAAGCACAGAATACGGGAGGGGTTGCACTGGTTGATGAAGCTGGTGAAGAGTCTGATGAGGATATCTTCTTTGAAGAAGCTGTCATCTTCTACAATCCAGCCAAGTCTCATGTGGAGGAAGATGCCTATTTAACAGCGATTCCTTATGAGCCTAAAAAAGGCTTGTCTCGTGAGTTTCTAGCCTATTTTGCGACTTTCCTTAGAGATACAGCTGAGCTGGCCTTGGATGAGCTCATGGATTTCATAGCAGACGAAGAAGCAGAGAGCTTTGAGATCGTCTGGAACCAAGAAGTTTTTGAAGAAGGCAAAGTTGGCCTAGAAGAAAGCACCTTTTACCCTTATCCGAGATATTAGGAGGGAAAGCTCATGCTTGAGGATTGCTTAGAAGTACGATTCGAATTTACGGGTTGTAAAATTGCTTTGATTTGTGAGGGGCAAATTTTGACCATCTTGCGCGATGATAAAGAAACGATTCCTTACCCTAATATGTGGGACTTGCCAGGTGGTGGTCGGGAAGGAAATGAGACACCTTTTGAGTGTGTGGCGCGTGAGGTTTATGAGGAATTGAGCATCCAACTGTCGAAAGAGGAAGTGATCTGGTCGGGAATCTATCCTGGCCTCTTGGATGAGAAAAAACAGTTCGTTTTTCTAGTTGGCAATCTAGCCCAAGAAGAGTTTGACCGCATCGACTTTGGAGACGAGGGACAGGGCTATAAGTTAGTGAGCTTTGAAGAGTTTTTAACTTCAGATCGAGTGGTTCCCCAATTACAAGAACGAGTGAGAGATTATGTGGAGAAAAGTTTATGATAAGACTTGAGAGAGCAGGGGCGGAAGATTTAGAAACCATTATTGCCATTCAAAGAGCCAGTTTTAAGGCAGTCTATGACAAATACCAAGATGAATATGATCCCTATCTAGAAGATCGCGAGCGAATCAAATGGAAATTAGTTGAGCGGCCTCATAGCTATTACTACTTTGTAAAAGAAAACGAAGAGAAGATTGGTTTTTTACGAATTCATACCAATGAAGAGTTAACGGAAGCTTGGTTGGGGACCGCAGCGATTCTGCCTCCGTATCAGGGAAAAGGGTATGGATCTGAAGGATTGCGCTTGCTAGAAGAGGAATTTTCAACTGTTAGACAATGGGATTTGTGTACGGTGTTACAGGATGCAGGGATGGTCGCGTTTTACGAGAAGAATGGCTACCATCAAACCCATATCGAGCCTGAAAAAGAAGGCATGGATATGGTCTACATGAAAAAATTGATAGAGAAATAGAAAGGATGGTTCGGTTAAATTTCTAAACTGAACCCGCCCTAAACACTGTGCCAAAAAGATAAACTTCTCTTAGACACAAGTGTCTTCAGAGAGTTTCCTATTTTGGCTTTGTGTTTTACGGGCTTGGTATCTTAATGATGGAAACATGGCAAGAGTTAAAAGTTACAGTGAAACGTGAGGGAGAAGAGTTGGTCTCTAATCTCTTGATCGAGTTAGGCGCCCAAGGGGTCGCAATCGAAGACAGCATGGACTATGTGGGAAATGTCGATCGATTCGGTGAGATTTTCCCTGATGTCGAGCAGCAAGAAGAAATCGTGGTGACAGCCTACTACCCGGAAACGGTTGATGTAGCAGCGGTTGAAGCGGATTTGCAGGCTCGCTTAGCAGAATTGACAGATTTTATGGATCTGGGCGAAGTTAAGATGGGAACGACTGCCTTGGCTGAGGAAGACTGGGCCGACAACTGGAAGAAATACTATGAACCAGCTCGCATCACTCATGACTTGACCATCGTGCCGTCATGGACGGACTATGAGGCGACTGCTGGAGAAAAGATTATCAAGCTGGATCCTGGTATGGCCTTTGGAACAGGAACCCACCCAACAACCAAGATGAGCCTCTTTGCCTTGGAGCAGGTTCTTCGTGGTGGGGAAACGGTATTAGATGTAGGTACAGGATCCGGCGTCCTTTCTATTGCCAGCTCTCTTCTGGGTGCCAAGGAAATCTTTGCTTATGACTTGGATGATGTGGCGGTTCGCGTCGCTCAGGAAAATATTGAGCTCAATCCGGGCATGGAGAACATCCATGTAGCCCCAGGCGATTTGCTTAAGGGTGTGGAGATTGAAGCAGATGTCATCGTGGCCAACATCCTAGCGGATATCCTTATCCATCTGACGGATGATGCTTATCGTTTGGTCAAGGACGAAGGCTACCTGATTATGAGTGGCATTATCAAGGACAAGTGGGACATGGTGCGTGAGTCAGCTGAGTCGGCTGGATTTTTCCTTGAGACCCACATGATCCAAGGGGAATGGAATGCCTGCGTCTTCAAGAAGACCAAGGATGTCTCCGGTGTGATTGGAGGCTAGCATGCAGCAGTATTTTGTAAAAGGTTTGGCTAGCTCACCTGTCACCATTGAGGACAAGGAAACCAGCAAGCACATGTTTCAGGTCATGCGCCTGAAGGAGGATGACGAAGTTACTCTAGTCTTTGATGATGGGATCAAGCGTTTGGCGCGCGTGGTCAATGTGGAGGCGCGTCAGTTGGAGCTGATTGAGGAATTGGCTGACAATGTAGAATTGCCAATTCAAGTGACCATCGCATCAGGCTTTCCCAAAGGAGACAAGCTCGAGTTCATCACTCAGAAAGTAACAGAACTCGGAGCTAGCCAGATCTGGGCTTTCCCTGCCGATTGGTCCGTTGCCAAATGGGATGGCAAGAAATTGGGGAAAAAGGTCGAAAAATTAGAAAAAATCGCCCTTGGAGCAGCCGAGCAAAGCAAGCGGAATTTGGTTCCAAGCATTACCCTTTTTGAGAAAAAGGCAGACTTTCTGGCTCAGTTAGACCAGTTTGACCGGATCGTGGTGGCCTATGAAGAGTCGGCCAAAGAAGGAGAGGCAGCCACTCTGATTCAGTCGCTGACCGGATTAGAAGCTGGAAGTAAACTGCTCTTTATCTTTGGACCAGAGGGCGGACTCTCCCCTGCAGAAATTGAAAGTTTTACAGCTAAAGGAGCAGTGTTAGCAGGGCTTGGGCCTCGCATCCTACGAGCAGAAACAGCCTCACTCTATGCTCTCAGCGCCGTGAGTGTTGTTACAGAATTAATAAACTAACGAAGTGAAGGAATCGCTTCGTTAGTTTTTTTACAAGAATGATGAAAGCAAGGTGGATCCCAGAATGATCTTCGAGAAGTATCCGTATATTAAAGTAGCTTCATTGGTTCCCATCTGCTTCTAAAAGTGTTAAAATAGTATCCAAGAAACTGGAGAAAATACATGCCGAAAGAAGAGAATTTAACAGGGGACCAAGTCGTTGCCCTTACAAAAAAATATTTATCACCTGAAGATGTTGCTTTTGTGCAAAAGGCTTTGGTCTATGCGGTTGATTGCCATAATGGGCAATTCCGTCAGTCTGGCGAGCCTTATATCATCCACCCAATTCAAGTGGCAGGAATCCTTGCCAAGCTGAAACTGGATGCTGTGACGGTCGCCTGTGGCTTTTTGCATGATGTCGTAGAAGATACGGATGCGACTTTAGATGATTTAGAGCGCGAATTTGGTCATGATGTGCGAGTGATTGTCGATGGGGTGACCAAGCTCGGGAAGGTCAAGTACAAGTCCCATGAAGAGCAGTTGGCGGAAAACCATCGCAAGATGCTCATGGCCATGTCTCAAGATATCCGTGTCATTTTGGTCAAATTGGCAGACCGCTTGCATAATATGCGTACCCTCAAGCATTTGCGCAAGGATAAGCAAGAGCGCATTTCGCGTGAGACCATGGAGATCTATGCACCACTAGCTCACCGTCTCGGGATTTCCAGCGTCAAATGGGAACTTGAGGATTTGTCCTTCCGTTATCTGAATGAAGTCGAATTCTACAAGATTTCGCATATGATGAAGGAAAAACGTCGCGAGCGAGAAGAGTTGGTCGAAGAGGTTGTCCACAAGATTGAGACCTATGCGGGGGAACGCCATCTGCATGGGAAAATTTATGGTCGACCAAAGCATATCTATTCGATCTATCGCAAAATGCAGGATAAAAAGAAACGCTTTGATGAAATCTATGACCTGATTGCCATCCGCTGTATCCTGGATACTCCAAGTGATGTTTATGCTATGCTAGGCTACATCCATGAGCTCTGGAAGCCAATGCCAGGGCGTTTTAAGGACTATATTGCCAACCGTAAGGCCAATGGCTATCAGTCTATCCATACGACTGTATATGGCCCTAAAGGACCGATTGAATTCCAGATCCGAACCAAGGAAATGCATGAGGTTGCTGAGTATGGGGTTGCGGCTCACTGGGCCTATAAAAAAGGGATCAAGGGTCAAGTCAACAGTAAGGAATCGGCCATTGGAATGAATTGGATCAAGGAGATGATGGAACTCCAAGACCAGTCAGGCGATGCCAAAGAATTTGTTGAAAATGTAAAAGAAGACATCCTGGCAGAAGAAATTTACGTCTTCACACCAGATGGAACCGTGCGCTCGCTTCCGAAAGATTCTGGACCGATCGATTTTGCCTATGAAATCCACACCAAGGTTGGGGAAAAAGCGATTGGTGCTAAGGTCAATGGCCGGATGGTGCCCCTCAATACCAAACTTCGGACGGGAGATCAGGTGGAGATTATCACCAATGCCAATTCCTTTGGTCCGAGCCGTGATTGGCTGACCCTTGTTAAAACTAGCAAGGCGCGCAACAAGATTCGTCAATTCTTTAAAAATCAAGATAAGGAATTGTCGATTAACCGGGGTCGTGACCTCTTGATGGCCCAATTCCATGAGCATGACTTGGTAGCCAATAAGTTCATGGACAAAAAGCACATGGACAAAGTGCTACAAAAATCAAGTTACAAGACAGAAGAAGCCTTGTTTGCGGCGATTGGTTTTGGAGAGATCGGAGCTATTACCATCTTTAACCGCTTGACGGAGGATGAACGCCGGGAAGAAGAACGGGCTAAGGCACGCGCAGAAGCAGAAGAGCTGGTCAAAGGTGGCGAGGTCAAGGTTGAAAATAAAAAAGACACCCTCAAGGTCCGTCACGAGGGTGGCGTGGTCATCCAAGGAGCTTCGGGACTCTTGATTCGGATTGCTAAGTGTTGTAATCCAGTTCCAGGTGATGAAATCGTCGGCTACATCACCAAAGGACGCGGTGTTGCGATTCACCGTCAGGACTGTATGAATCTCCGAGCTCAAGACAACTACGAGCAACGCTTGATCGATGTCGAGTGGGAAGACAACAACACGACCAAAGACTACATCGCCCACATCGATATATATGGACTCAACCGTGCCGGACTTCTTAACGATGTACTCCAAGTCCTCTCCAATACAGCTAAGATGATCTCAACTGTCAATGCCCAACCAACCAAAGACATGAAATTTGCCAATATCCACATTTCCTTTGGGATTCCGAACTTATCGATGTTGACAACGGTTGTGGATAAGATTAAGAGTGTGCCGGAGGTGTACTCTGTTAAGCGTACTAACGGCTAGTCGGCTGCTCAGTTATCTTTTATGGCTTCGTTAGCTCGCCTCGCCGTACTTCAGTACTGTTTTCGTCTCGCTGCCTTGCCCTAAAAGCAACTGAACAGCCTTTGGTTTTCGGATAGTCTGCCTGCGTCTCACTGCCTTGTCTGAAGTTGATGTTCTTTGAAGGTTAGTAGTGAAGGCCAAATAGATTTATAAAATAGGATAGTAAAATGAAATTAGTGATTCAACGGGTCAAAAGTGCCTCAGTTTCCATTGATGGTCAAGTCTACAATGCGATCCAGCAAGGCTTGTTGCTCCTAGTGGGAGTGGGGCCTGAGGATGACCAGAAGGATTTGGATTATGCGGTTCGCAAGGTATCGCAGATGCGTATTTTCTCAGATGAGGAAGATAAGATGAATCTTTCGGTCAAAGATATCCAAGGGGAAATCTTATCGATCTCTCAATTTACCCTCTTTGCGGATACCAAAAAAGGCAACCGTCCTGCTTTTACAGGGGCTGCCAAGCCAGATATGGCCAGTCAGTTATATGATGCCTTTAATGATCAATTAGAAAAAGAAGTCCCTGTCAAACGAGGGATCTTTGGGGCCGATATGGCGATTGAATTGATCAATGATGGTCCAGTGACGATTTTGTTAGATACAAAAAATCCATAAGTAAGAAAACATGCAGTCGGATTAGACTGCATGTTTTTCAATATAGAGTTGTTGGGCGATCACTTGGTTGATAGAAATTTCTTGTCCATGGATGACTAAGTGATAGAGGCCTGTGTAGTCATCATATCGTTGAAACGCGATAGTATCCCCAATCTGGAGATGGATCTGGTCTAAGAATTTTAACAATTCATAGGTGTCATGGACCCTTTGCAGAATATACAGACCAGGTTGGGTCGCTTCGCTGAGACGGTCTTGGTAGGCTTCGACAAGCCTTTCGCCTTTCTTTGGAATTGTCCCACCGTGAGGGCAGGTCTTAGGATTTCCAAGCATGTGATCCAGCTGGTCAATGAAATGTTCAGAAACGGTATGCTCGAGAACTTCTGCCTCTTCATGGACTTCTTCAGTTGTATAGTCAAGTTTTTCCAGAAGAAATACTTCGATCAAGCGGTGCTTGCGGTAGAGATCAGAGACCAACTGTGATCCTAGATCCGTTAGTAGATACCCATGGGCCTTGTCTTTTACCAAGAGGCCCTCAGAGACCATACGCTTAATCATCTCGGTCACAGCGGGTGGAGAGACCTGCATGCGACTGGCGATTTCCTTGTTGCTGATTTTTTCTACTTCTGTGCCAATTTCATAAATGCACTTGAGGTAATCTTCTTTGTTTGGTGTCATGCTTTCCTCTTTTCTTCGCTCACTTCTAGTATATCAAAAATCTCCTCAAAAACGCTAGTGGAGTAATGAGAATTGTCTCAAGCTCCAAAAGATGGTAGTATAGAAGCATAGAAAGGACGGCACTATGAACAGACGGGAATTAGTGAGATTAGGCTGGAGAGAGAGTAGTTTAGCCTATCTAGAGAAGCACTTGCAGGGATTGAAAGATCCACAAGCCTACCAAGAACAATACCAGTCTGTCTTTTTCTTTGCCAGTCCTCTGTTTCAAAATATGTGGTTTCAAGAGATCAAAGATCTAACGGAAACGGCTGCCCAAGACTTGCTGAGGGGAGTCATGAAAATTCTTCTTATGCCAAGTGACCTGTCCGGAACTTGTGAAGAAACAGCCTTTCTTCTGAGTAGGATGGCTCCAGATTGTCCGCCAAGTTCCGACTTTTGGAAGGCTTTTTCACACGTCGTGCAAATCGCCTTTGAAAAGGATCCCTTAGCAGATCAGTCGGGAGATCAGCTCTTGAAACGCCAGGTTCACCAGTTACGCTACCTACTTTCAAGTTACCAAGCCCAATGGGTTCGGACGCATAAGGCCAGAGCTGGACAGACTGACGAGGAGGCCTTACAAGCTTACATACAAAAGGCTAGAGCGGTCACGGTGGATGCTTATGCGGCTGCCCGCCTTCACAATAAGGTCTCCCTAGGGCCAGATGGTCACCTTCATTATCCATCAGGGGCCTCCCAACAAGTCAATTTCAAGGTCTTGTTAAATTTCCATACGGAGTATATTCTCGATCAAGCCGGGCGTTTTCTCAATGAAGTCGATCCAGTAGAAGTTTCTGAAAATGGCATTGTCAATGGGGCTAGTTTTAACTACGGGCTGGCTAGGGGACGGACCCATAAGGACTTAGACATTGACCCTGTCAAAGCTTGGGACCCAGCCTTTCGTAAGCAGGTCCTTTATCGTCAAGGTGTTCGCTATCTAGCCCCTAAAAATGATCGCAGTGTCGAAGGCTACTGGAGTCGAAAAGGGGTCTTTGCACAAGGAGGCAAGAGCTACAAGCAACAAGTGGCACAGCGCGTGCGGAGTTTCCTCAGAGGCATCCCTCGCTTACGCTGGCGCGTCCTCCTACAGAATGGACTCCATCGGATTTTATAGCAATGGAAAAGAGGTCGCAGACCTCTTTTTTTCATTTATCCAAGTGCTTTGACGGCTTCGATTGCAGCGTCGTAATTTGGTTCGCTGTTGATATTTTCTAGGTATTCAACGTAAGTAACCTTATTATCCGCATCTAAGACCAAGACAGCACGCGCAAGTAGGTGCCATTCATTGATCAAGAGGCCGTAAGCTTTCCCGAAGGAATGGTCGTAGTAGTCTGAGAGCATGATGGCATTGTCGAGCCCTTCAGCAGCGCACCATTTACCTTGAGCAAAAGGAAGGTCGACAGAGACCGTCAAGACGACAGTGTCTTCCATATCCGATAAGGTTTGATTGAAGTGACGTGTTTGCATCGAACAGATGCCTGTGTCGATGGATGGGATAATGCTGAGGACTTTTTTCTTGCCAGCAAAATTAGCTAAAGATTTCTTCTCAAGAGCTGGAGTGATCAATGAAAAATCATGGGCCATTTCCCCTACTTGAAGTTGAGATCCGGTAAAGGTCACAGGGTTTCCTAAAAATGTTGCCATAAAAAGACTCCTTTTTTGTTTTTATTGTACCGCAATACCGGTGGAGGGGCCACTGATTTGTTTAGAAATCTGAATGGTCTACTGACTCAATCCTTCTGCGATCTTGTCTAAGTTCCACTTCATCATGCTGTAGTAGCTATCACCCTTTTCCCCTTCTTTGGCAATCGAGTCAGTAAAGATCTTTGCAAAGATCGGGATATTGGTATCCTTAGACACAGTTTTCATAGGACGTTCATCGACACTGGATTCGACAAAGAGGGCTGGTACCTTGGTTTGCCGGAGCTTTTCTACCAGCGTTTTGATTTGGTCAGGTGTGCCTTCTTCTTCCGTATTGATTTCCCAGATATAGGCAGATGGGACGCCGTAGGCTTTGGAGAAGTATTTGAAGCAGCCTTCGCTGGTTACAATCATCTTCTTATCTTCTGGGATATTGTTGAATTTTTGTTTGGCTTCTTGGTCGAGCTTGCTGAGTTTTTCAGTATAGGCAGCTAGATTTTTTTCGTAGAAGTCCTTGTTTTTGGGATCTTTTGCGATCAATTGTTTGGCAATGTTTTTAGCGTAGAGGATCCCGTTTTCGAGATTGAGCCAAGCATGAGGGTCTTCTTTTCCAGCTTGGTTTTGGCCTTCCAAGTAGATGACGTCGACTCCGTCGCTAGCTGCGAAATAGTCTTTGTTTTCAACTTTATTGGCATTTTTGACCAATTTAGTAAACCAAGCATTGCCACCGGTTTCGAGGTTGATCCCGTTGTAGAAGATGAGGTCTGCTTGCGAAGTCTTTTTGACATCTTCTGGAAGCGGTTCGTATTCGTGAGGATCTTTGCCGACAGGAACGATACTGTGCAGATCGATCTTATCCTCAGCAATATTTTTAGTGATATCTGCAAGGATGGAGTTGGTGGTAACCACCTTCAATTTATCGGATGAGGACTTGGAAGAAGAGCCTTTGCTACAGGCCAACAGGCCGAATAAGAGCGCCACAAAGAGGGCGAGGATAGAAGCGGTTTTTTTCATGTGTTTCCCCTTTAATGAGATGAAAGAGCGTGCTTGTTCTTTCTCTGCTTAGGAGCGATAAAAAAGCTGATGAGAAAGAAGACGGCAGAAGTGAGGACAATACAAGATCCAACGGCGATGTTCAAGCTATAGCCAATAAAGAGTCCCAGAATGGATGCAAGAGCTCCTAGGCTAGAGGACAAAAGCATCATGGACCAGAGGTTATTGGCATAGAGGTAGGCCGTCGCAGCGGGTGTAATAAGCATGGCGACGATGAGAATGGTTCCGACACTTTGCATAGCAGTAACAGAAACCAATGTCAAGAGCACCATAAGGAGGTAGTGGTAGACCTTGACCCGGATGCCCATGGATTGAGCCAAAACTGGATCAAATGAAGTGAGAAGCAAGGGGCGAAAAAGCAGGACAATCACCAGCAAGACCGCCACCCCAATACCGATGGTCATCCACATATCCTGGTCTTGCACAGCCAAGATATTCCCAAAGAGGATGTGGAAAAGGTCGGTGGAACTTTTTGCGACTCCAATCAGGATGACTCCTAAGGCGAGGAAAGAAGAAAAGGTAATCCCTATCGCTGTGTCGCTCTTGATGATGGAGTTGCTCTTGATATAGGTGATAAGGATGGAAGCTAGAAGCCCAAAGACAATGGCGCCAATAAAGAAATTGATGCCAAGGATAAAGGACAGGGCCACCCCTGGAAGGACTGCGTGCGAGATAGCATCTCCCATGAGAGACATGCCTCGCAAAATAATGAAGCATCCGACAGCTCCAGCGACAATACCGATGGCAATGGCTGTGATCAGGGCATTCTGTAAGAAGTGGAATTGCTGTAATCCATCGATAAATTCTGCAATCATCTGATTTCACCTCCTATAAAAAGTTCATGACCGTAAGCTGCGTGAAGATTCTCTTTGGTAAAGGTTTCTTCTGTTTTCCCAAAAGCGATCAGCTTGCGGTGAAGGAGGAGGACCTTGTCAAAATAAGCTGGGACCTTGCTGAGGTCGTGATGGACAATCAGGATGGTCTTGCCTTCTTGTTTCAAGGTCTGGAGGGTCTGCATGATGATGTCTTCGCTGACGGAGTCAATCCCTGCGAAGGGCTCATCCAAAAAGATGACATCCGCTTCTTGGACTAGGCAACGGGCAATCAGCACCCGTTGGAATTGCCCTCCCGAAAGCTGGCCAATCTGGCGATCTGCTAGATCAAGAAGATTGACAAGTTTCAAGGCATTTTCCACTTTTTTGAGGTCCTCTTTGCTTTTTCGCTTGAAGATAGAAAGATGGGGATAGAGACCCAGTGAGACACACTCCCGCACCGTGATGGGGAAGTGGAAATCAATAGCGGATTTCTGTTCGACGTAGGCCACTCGTTGAAGAACTTGGCTGAGATCTTTTTGATCGAGCTGGACCTTTCCCGAATGGGGGAGAAGTCCTAGCATGGCCTTGATCAGGGTTGATTTCCCAGCTCCGTTGGGCCCAAGAATTCCTAGGATGGTTGGACCCTGGATGGTGAGGGAAAGATCCTCCAAGGCCAGTGTTTGCTGGTAGGCAACACTTAGATGTTCAATTTGAATCATGATTTTGCTCCTTTAGTATTAATATACATGAATAAAAAAATTAAGTCAAGTTAATTTTTAAAATAATTCAACTTAAATCTCTTGAAATCATTGAAAAAAGTTCCTATTTTTGATAAGGTTAATAGAAAAGAATGAAAGCGAGAAGATCATGGTACGTTTACAAGATGATTTTTATGATTACGTCAATGGGGAATGGGCTGAGACAGCTGTGATTCCTGATGACAAACCGTCAACTGGTGGTTTTATGGACTTAGATCGAGACATCGAAAACTTGATGTTGGATATCACTGGGAAATGGCAACGGGGAGAAGAGCTGCCTGAAGACAGCATTCTGCAAAACTTTGTCAAATACCATAAAATGGTGGCAGATTTTGATGCACGGGAAGCAGCTGGTGTGGCTCCAGCTATGCCCTTGATCAACGAAATCAAGGCCTTATCTTCCTTTGAAGACTATACCAGCAAGTTGGGCACCTATGAGCTAGCTGGCAAACCAAATCTCTTGCCATTTAGCGTGTCACCAGACTTTATGAATGCCCAAATGAATGTCTTGTGGGGAGAAGCACTCGGTTTGATTTTGCCTGATACAACCTACTATGAAGAAGACAATGAAAAAGGACCAGAGTTATTAGCTGTTTGGCGTCAAATGGTTGAAAAACTCTTGGCAAAATTCGATTTCTCAGAGGAAGAAATCAAAGATATCCTAGATAAGGTCATTGCGGCTGATGCAGAATTGGCCAAATATGTCTTGTCAAACGAAGAAAAATCAGAGTACAACAAACTCTACCATCCTTATGAATGGGCAGATTTCAAGGCCTTGGTTCCAGAATTGCCACTCGATACCTTCTTTACAGAAGTGATCGGACAAACGCCAGATACTATCATCGTGCCAGAAGAGCGTTTCTGGAAGGAATTCGCACCAACATTCTACTCAGCAGCCAACTGGGAAAACCTTCATGCTAAATTGAAACTCGGCGCAGCTCTTTCTTGGACTTCCTTCTTGACCGAAGAAATCCGTGTCCTGTCTGGTGAATATGGACGGACCATCACAGGGACACCAGAAGCACGTCCGAAAGAAAAGGCAGCTTTGGCTTTGGCAGAAGGACCTTATAGCCAAGCGCTTGGGCTCTGGTATGCGGGCGAAAAGTTTTCACCAGAAGCAAAAGCAGATGTAGAGCACAAAGTAGCGACCATGATTGAGGTCTACAAGGATCGTCTTGAAAAAGCAGACTGGCTCGCTCCTGAAACCCGCGAAAAAGCCATTGTCAAACTCAATGTCATCACACCACATATCGGCTACCCTGAAAAATTACCAGAAACATACGCCAAAAAGATCATCGACGAGAGCAAAAACTTGGTAGAAAATGCCCAAAAATTGGCTCAAATTTCCATTGCCCATACTTGGAGCAAGTGGAACCAACCAGTCGATCGGAGCGAATGGCACATGCCAGCTAATATGGTCAATGCCTACTATGATCCGCAACAAAACCAAATCGTCTTCCCAGCAGCGATTTTGCAAGCACCTTTCTATGACCTTCATCAATCGTCATCAGCCAACTACGGTGGAATCGGTGCAGTCATTGCTCATGAAATCTCCCACGCCTTTGATACCAATGGAGCATCCTTTGACGAGCACGGTAGCTTGAAAGACTGGTGGAAGCCAGAAGATTACGAAGCCTTTACCGCTCGTACCCAAAAAGTCATCGATCAGTTTGAAGGACAAGACTCTTACGGTGCTAAAATTAACGGGAAATTGACCGTTTCTGAAAACGTGGCAGATCTAGGAGGCATCGCTGCAGCCCTTGAAGCCGCTAAGAAAGAGGAAGATTTCTCAGCAGAAGAATTCTTCACCAACTTTGCTCGCATCTGGCGCATGAAAGCTCGGACAGAGTACATGCAACTCCTCGCAAGTGTCGATGTCCACGCACCAGGAAAACTCCGCACCAATGTCCAATTACCAAACTTTGACGAATTCTTTGAAACCTTTGATGTCAAAGAAGGCGACGGCATGTGGCGCGCACCAGAGGATCGTGTAATTATTTGGTAGTCTCGACTTCAGTTAATCAATTCATTGATTTTCTTGATTGCTCGTGAAAAAAACTAAAAATCCCCGAAGCCAAGTTTCAACTGACTGAAACTAGCTTTGGGGATTTTTGAGTGGATTAGAAATAATAAGGAACGTCAAACGAAAGTGGAGCGCTTTCAATCATTGCGCCGACGGATAAATTTAATTGATTAAAGCCTTGTATAATTCTTTGAATTTCATAGAA
>CABSQC010000006.1 GCA_902479835.1 uncultured Streptococcus sp.
GCTATAATAATCGATACGTTTGATTTGTCCAGCTACTGGTGAGTCTGCAATGGCCTTTTCCAACTCATCCACGCGCCACTCTTCACCTTCAAAAGCACTCCCTGCTAGAAAGGCTACTGCTTTTGGATTGGCCTGTAAGATTGGGGTGACGGCTTCTAGGAAGTCTCCTTGACCTTTCCAGGCATTCACTCGACCAACCATTCCGATCACCAAAGCATCCTGCGCAATTCCAAACTGGTCACGAACAGCGCTAGCATCCAACACCTGATAGACAGCATTGTCAACACCATTATAGATGACTTGAACCTGGTCATCTTTGACAAAACGCGACTGCTTGACATGATTGGCTACCGCATTTGAAACTGTCACAATGGTATCCGCATAGCGCCCCATCAAAAAGTTGATAAAATCTGAAATGGCTTTTGGCTTGACGATAATCTCATGCACATGCCAAATCAATGGAAGTTTCAACTTCCGTTTGAGATAAATTCCCTCCAGCACCGCAGTTGTATTGTTGTGAACGAGAGTAATCCCATTCTCCTTAGCATACTGAGCAATTTGTTTGGAGTAACGGTTATAGGAGCCAAAGTACTCAAGAATCCCTTTTGGATTAAAATATTTCCGGCGCAAAATTGGGTAATCAATAACTTTAACCTTTGCACCGACCTCTTCTAAAGCACCCACTAATACACCGTCGTTGGGTAAAATAACATGTGCTTCAAAAGCATCTTTATCCAAACCCTTAATAAGCTCCAACAACACCTTGTCAGCACCATACATTTCGGCACCAGCATGGAGATATAATATTTTCTGCATTTCTAACCTTTAAATACTTTCTCGTAGTCTGTGACAATCTTTTCCCAAGTGAAGGCTTCTGCGATCCGTCGGCTTGATTTCTCATTGAGGTCTGCGATGGATTGAGCGTCTAATTGCTCAGCTTGATCAATGACATGTGCCAATTGATCTTTCTTCCAATAAAGTGCTCCATCTTCACCAACTTCTCGGTTGAAACCAACATCTAACAAGAGGTTGAGTTTAGTAGACTCTAGCGCCTCAAGAAGAGATGGATTGGTCCCGCCTACCTCATGACCATGGAAATAAGCAAAAGCATTCTCACGAATGTATTTAAGTAATTCTTGATCATAGACCGTCCCGACAAACTTCACTCGGGGATCTTGATCAAATCCTGTATCCTTGCGCAACTGTTCATAGAACTTGTTTTGCTCTACATTAGTAATCAGGACAAAATCTTTTTTGGAATTGGACTGCATAAAGCCACGAATCATGGCCTCATAGTTATTTTCAGGTACAAAACGTCCCACAACAAGATAGTAATCTCCTTCGGAGACTTGCTTGTCTGCAAACCAGGTCCGTATTTTCTCATCTTCTTTACTCAGGATCGACTTGCTTGTATCCGTTCCATAGGCAATATAGGTCGTCTGTGGCTGATACTTAGCGTAATCCTTCTGAATATAAGCCTCGATATTCTTGCTATCGCAGATTAACAGGTCGGCATGTTTAACCATGAGTTGTTCAGAAAACTTCCAGTACTTACGGACTGGGAGACTCCATTTCGCGCGAAGCCATTCATGACCATCTGGATTGACCATGAGGGTCCCACCGATCGCCTTGATTTTCTTTTTAATTTTTGAGATAAAAGGACCAATCCGGCAAGCCAAGACATAGAAGATCGGAGCTTGATCCTTATTTTCTTTAGCCATTTCAATAGCCTTATTGAGGGCCGCAATATCATAAGCAATAGCACGCGCAGGACCGATATTAGGGACGTCAATATTGTAACAGATTGCTCCATTATGCTCGAAAGTATCTGCTGTAATGTCTGATTTTGCAGAGTTTTCCCGCATACAAGCCACATAATACTGAATTTCTTTGTCTTTTTGGAATTCTGTCAATTTCTCAACAAAGGTTTCAAAACCACCATATTTTGCTGGAATACCTTTGGAACCAACTATATAAATTGATTGTGTCATTTTTCTCCTAACATGGAAAGGACGAAGTAGGCAGTCTCCTACTTCGCTCCTTCTTTTCTAAGTACAACCTTCACGGTCTTGAGCAAGATCTGAATGTCTCTCCAAATCGTCCAATCATCCATGTACGCAACGTCCAGTTTGACCACTTCGTCAAAATCTGTAATCTCACTGCGTCCGCTCACTTGCCAAAGGCCGGTAATCCCTGGCTTGAAACTGAGTCGGCGTTTTTGGGCTGGCGTATAGTCTTGGTATTCGTCTACCGTTGGAGGACGAGTTCCGACTAGACTCATGTCACCGATCAACACATTGTAAAATTGTGGCAATTCATCCAGACTGGTCTTACGGATAAAGCGTCCGATTGGCGTTACCCGCGGATCATTTTCCATCTTGAACATGCCACCTGTCATGGTATTTTGTGCCATGAGATCTTTCTTAATCTCTTCGGCATCCACACGCATGGAGCGGAATTTATAGAAGTTGAAATACCGTCCGTTCTTTCCGACCCGCTTCTGTACAAAGAAGGCAGGTCCGCCATCCTTGCGAATCAGAGGGACTAAGACGATACTCACTAGGCCACAAATCAAGAGACCAAAGAGGGCTCCTGCAATGTCCAAGAGACGTTTAGCAAACACGTGACTCGACTTGTAGAAATTGGTTGAGAAAGTAACAACACTTAGTCCTCCGACTTCTCGAACCCGTTTATTACCTAAGGACGCGAAGTTAAAGGCATTGAGATTGACAGTTACATCGATCCCCATACTCTCAAACTCCGAGACCAAGTCACTAATATTGTAGTCCTCACTTGGCAGATTGATAAACACTTCATCCACCACTTCCTTGGTCACAAAATTCATCATTTGATCTGGCTGCACCACCCGTACACCTGAATGAGCAAAATCAGTATCGTCCATGACAGTGACACCGATTAGTTCTCCATGATAAAGGCTGGGCGAATGCAGAATATCAAACACTTTTTCCATCCGACTGGTCGCTGTGATCAGGAAAATCTTTCTCGAGCTTTTCCGCCGTGGGGAAACAGACCTCCGGTATCTCTTGAGCAAGAGATCCATGACATAGACAGAAAATGTATTCAAAAGAAAGAAGTAGATCATCCCCCGACGAGAGATGGAAAAGACCCCATCGAGCATAAAAGAGGTAAAGGTGATCCCAACAGCGAAAAACACATTGTATTTCAAGACCTGAAAGAGCTCATCCAGGTAACCCCTGCTATAAAAACGATAGGCAATATTGCTAATGTAGAAAGCTACAAAATGTAAGAGATAGAGAATGGCGATCGTCTGTGACGTGTATTCTGCATCCTTAAAAAGACTCACAATGTAAGCTGAAAATAGGACAGCTAAACTTTGAAAGAGAACAATATTTAGTTTTTCCAGTTCAATTCTTTCTTCTCCCATTTCCCCTCAATCCTATTCTTTACTTTTTCCCGTACTCTCCGTAAGATCCGTATCCTCCATACGAACCATATTCAGCAGCTTTAATGTTAAATTTATTGAGCACAACTCCCAAGAAAGGTGTGCCTGTTTGTTCTAATTGGTCCTTAGCTTTTTGGACAGCCTTGCGTCCATTGGCGCCAGATTCCGTGATCAAGACAGTTCCATCACAGCGTTGGGCGATAATGGCCGCATCGATCACAACCCCAATTGGAGGCGTATCGACAATGATGTAGTCAAAATGCTCACGCAGGGCATCCATCATCACAGTGAAGTTCTTGCTTTGCAAGAGACCTGTTGGGTTTGGTGCGACCTGTCCAGATTCGATGATATCCAAATTTGGAAAATCTGTCGCATACAAGATTTGGTCCAATTGGCTACGGCCAGATAAGAAGTCGGTCAAGCCTTGAATCTTAGTACGACTACGGAAAATCCCTGTCATGACAGAGTTCCGGATATCACAGTCGACCAAGAGGGTCTTGTAACCCGCACGAGCAAAGGCAACGGCCAAGTTGGTTGAAGTGGTTGATTTCCCTTCATTTTCTTGAACAGATGAGATAGCGATGACTTTCAAGTCCACCCCACTCAATTGGATATTGGTCGCAAGGGCATTGAAGTACTCTTCTGCCTTCCGAACTTCTTGCAATTTGTTTTTTGAAATTTCTAACGTATTCATGCGATCCCCAGTCTACAGTTTCTTAATATCTGGCACAACACCAAGTAAGGTTAAGCCCATCAGCTCTTCAACGTCTTCTGGTCTCTTAACACGATCGTCCAAGACTTCTACTACGACCATGAGAACCACCATCAAGCCCGCTCCAGCAATAAAACCAAGAAGGACATTGCGTCGGATATTTGGTGAAGAAGGTGTTTGAGGCACTTCTGCTTCATCCAAGGTCGTAACATCTGACACCTTGGTCACAGCAATGATCTTTTCAGCTGCTACATTCCGAAGGCCATTGGCAATACGAGCTGCTTCTTTTGGATCTCCGTCCTTAGCCGTGATCGAAAGGATACGAGTATCTGTCGGAACAGACACACTGATCTTTTTCGACAACTCAGCAGGTGTCATATCGAGTTTCAATTCTTCGATAGCTTGGCTCAAGACATTTTGAGAAAGAATGATCTCACGGTAGTCCTTAACCAAGTAAGAACCAGCCTGCAAATCAGAGTTTGTCAAGGCATTGTTGTCTTGGTTTTGACGGCTGACCACATAGATCCGGCTAGTACTTTGGTATTCTTTCTTGGCTAAAAAGGCACTGTAGCCAAATGCTGCAATGGCAAAGACAAGAGCGACCAAAACGATCGAAAACTTGCGTTTCCATAGGGTCTTCAGCATAGCAAAAACATCAATTTCCACTGCTTGATTTTCTTGATTGTTCATTTCCTAATTACTCCTTCATGTGGATCTCTCCACCTGTTTCATGGTTAGATTAATTCATCCGCTAACAAGAGCTGTTGATTGTCGACAAAGAGCCTTTGTGCTCGTTGTTCTCCGTATTCTTCCTTGATCAAACGATAGGCTTCCGCCATATAAGGCGGTCGTTTATCCACATTGTGCATATCACTGGCCACAAAGTGCACCAAGTCTTTTTCTAAGAAGTACCGAGCTCGTTTTTTGAGTTGTTTTTGCTCATCCCCAAAGAGGCGAGGCTTGAGAACGCTGGAACTATTGATCTGCATGTAGCAGCCCATGTCAATCATCTCTTGCACGCGCTCCTCATTTTTCTCCAAGCACTTGTAGCGCTCGATATGGGCCACCACCGGTGTCACACCTAGATGGAGCAAACGGTCCAAAGCCGTATGGATCTCCTTGTAAGGCGTTCCCATGCTGAATTCAATCAGCGCAAAGCGCGTATCTGCCAAACGTGGAATGATCTTTTCTTCCAGTTTTTTCAAGACATCATTCGTAAAGTAGATCTCTGCCCCGTAATGAATCGTTAAATCTGATGCGACCTCTGCCGCAATTTTTTTCACTTCTTGAAAATTTTCAGAAATCTTTTCTTCGGGAGTTTCAAACATCCCCTTGCGACGATGAGAAGTGGAGATAATGGTCCGCACCCCTTGGCGATAGCTTTCTTCCAATAAGGCACGCGTATCTTCTCTTGTCTTTGGTCCATCATCCACATCAAAGACGATGTGCGAGTGGATATCAATCATTTTTCTTTTCCTTCCATTACTTTTTGAATGGTTTCCTTGGCCTTGGTTAAGCTAGCTTGATCCAACTCCATGACATAGAGGTTGTAACCAGGCATAGCATAAGACGGCAAGTCATTTCGTCCTTGACCAGTAATCGCTTGAGAAGTCACCTCATAAGAACCACCCGTTTCTAACTGGGTATTGATCAAGTTCATCATAGTCGGCAACTGCATATTGGTTTGGACAGAATCTTGGAGGTTTCCGATAATCTCATTGTAGTTGCTTAAGACCTTGGTAGAGGTCAACTTTTTGATAATGGCCGCAATGACTTTTTCTTGGTTTTTCCCACGGTCATTGTCGCCACCTTGGAGAGAGTAGCGTTCTCGGACAAAACCGAGGGCTTGCTCTGAATTCAAATGAACCTTCCCAACTGGGAAATGGAACTTGCCATGAAGACTCGTGAATTCTTGGTCATTTTCCACATCGATTCCCCCTAGAAGGTCAATCAACTTGAGGAAGGAGGTGAAATTGAGACGAACATAATAGTTGAGCTTGATATCATAGAGATTCTCAAGAGTATGGATCGAAGCATCCACTCCGTAGATCCCCGCGTGGGTCAACTTATCATTTTGGTTGTTACCACCATCTGCAATCGGTACATAGGCATCCCGTGGTGTCGTTGTCAATAGGACTTGCTTGGTCTTCCGATTGACGGTCATGATGATATTGACATCTGAACGAGAAACCGAGGTTACCGGCCCATAGGTATCGATCCCGCTGACATAGATGTTAAAGACATCCGCATTGGCAGATACCTTGCTCGTCGCTGCCACTTCTTTTCGGATCTTGTAGGAATAGATTTTCTTCAACTTCTTCGCATAGTCCGCATCTTCTGCTGCAATGGTATCTTCAAAGGTACTGTTGAGGACCATAGCAGTAGCGTTACCCTCTTGCAAGCTCTTATAGGCATCTAGATAAGTCGGTGCATCCACTACAGAAATTTCCTGACCCTTGGTCTTTTTGATGTTGTCCAAGAGGGCAGTGAGATTGGCTTCGTTATTGTTGCCCTTTGGTGCCACCACTTCCTTGATTTCTTTGATATCTTTGATATCACTGTCTTTCTTGACATAGACAGCCATCTCAAACTCTGTATAGTTAGAGTGGCCGTTGACATTACTGGTCAGATTCAAAAGCTGTTGACTAGCAAACAAAACTCCTGAACTAGTCAATAAGCCGACAAGAAGCAGGACCAAAGTTGTCTTTTTGGCCTGATTTTTGATCACAAACCAAGCTGACAAGAGCAAGAGAAGAGCTAGTAGTGCCATCACGAGAACATTGACATAGCGAAAAGCCAAGATGTTATTGGCCAACATGGTATAGGTCGCCCAACTTGCAGTCATAAGCAAAAAAATAAGCAATACGGAATTAATGATTCGCAATTGCCCCCACTTATGTTCTGAACGACGACTCCGTCTCCTTTGTGACATAAATACCTCCAATTAGTCCTAATCATATTTATTGTAACATATTTTTAGCAAAAAATGCATTAATTATCACTTTTTTGTCCATTATGGACATTTGGAAAGTAAGCGTTTTCAAAAACAAGCAAAATCCCTTGTATACTTATGCAGAGAATCCAAAAAAACCGGGTTTTTCACCCGGTTTTTTTTGAAGATCCTACAAAAGATCATCTCGTTTGACCTGCTCAAAACTTTCTTTACCGTCATTGAGCTTGTCCCAGATGACGACTTTTCCTTCTTTGAGGGATTTTTGAACATCAATAATCCGCTGGTTAGAAGACCCTCGGAACTGCAACATGAGGTTGCGTTTGCTCTTATCATAGCGACCATCAACCAGAATATCAATCAGCGAGAGAAGCTCTAGTTTGTCTGGTGTCTCTAGCATCATTTCTTCCCAGGTGTAGCCGGTCCAAGACCAGATGTCTTTTCCCGGCAATTCTTTCCGAATACGTTTTACAAGGGGTAAAAGAATACCTGTATTAAGAAATGGCTCTCCTCCTAGCAAGGTTAAGCCTTGGACATAGGGTTGGGCCAGATCTTCCATGATCTGCTCTTCTAACTCTTTGGTATAGGAAATGCCTGCATTGAAAGACCAGGTCGCTACATTGTAACAGCCCTCACAGTGAAACATGCAACCTGCTACGTAGAGGGAGTTGCGCACTCCTTCTCCATCCACAAAGTTAAAGGCCTTGTAGTCGATGATGCGCCCTTGACTCAGTTCTTCGCTTTTCCATTCTTGAGGTTTGGGATTGTTCATGACACCTCCCCATCTAACTCTATCCAGTAGCGCTGACTTCTGTCGATTGTATTTTCGTAAACACCGCCAGCAGATAGAATCGTGCGACGGCTAGCTTCGTTGTCTTCATCACAGGTAATCAGCACTCGTTCTAGTCCTTGTTTTCGAGCCTCTGCTAGTCCTAGCTCTAGCTGCAACTTAGCCAAGCCCTTTCTGCGTTGACTGGGCCGGATGGAATAGCCAATGTGACCACCCTCTACAAATAATTTGTCATTCAAGGACAAGCGCAGGGCTAAAAAGCCCAGAGGGTAGCCAGTCTCATCAAAGGATAAAAATTGAATGGCAGGAACCCAGCCTTCTGGCAGATTCTCAGTATCCTCCTGCTGCTCTACAATTCGCAACCAATCCGCAAAATCCTTTGCTCGCTTCCAAGTGGAGCCCATGCCACCGTGCATATAGGATTTTGCAGCATCGAACTCAGCAATCATCTCTAAAATCGCGTCTTTATCTTCTAAAGTTGGTCGTTGTAACTTCATAAACTTTCCTCAATCTAAATCAATCCAATAGCGCTCTTTCCCGCCTCGAACATCCTCTAAAGCTCCGGCATTAGCCAGAATCACTGCTCGACTGGCAGCATTATCACAATCGCAAGTCACTAGGACTCGCTTTATATTTTTACTTCTAGCTACTTGCAAGCCTTGTCGCAGTTGCTCTTTTGCCAATCCTTTCCCACGCGCATAGGGACGGATGGAATAACCAATATGACCACCTACCTCCAGCAAATAGTCACTAAGACGCAATCTCAGATTGAGAAACCCTACGGCTTGTCCATCTCTCGAAAAAGCAACTAACTGAATATCAGGCACCCACCCTTCAGGCAAATTAATCCCCATTTCATGATTCTGATTACTTTCCAACCACTCTTCATAAACAAAATTCTCAGCATCCCAAAAGCCGCCGTCATGAGCTGATTGGGTCTCTTCGAACTCTGCCATCATGCTTAGAATGGCCTCTTTATCCGCTAAAGTTGGTCTACGTAGTTCCATCTTTACCTCCCCCCATACGAGAAAAGCGAGAGCGAACTCTCACTTTACAACATAAACAATCATTTTTAATAAAATGAGTTACTAAATACTGAATCAATAAGGTGACGCTTATTTATTAAACTTTTTTAAGAATCTACTGAGACTTTCCGCCGTGGGAAAAATGCCTGAAACCAACAAGTTTCAGGCATCCGGAATTATTGAGACCCTAGGCTCAATAATTAGTCATGGAACTTCGTAGAAGTTCGCTGACGTCCGTACCCACCCAAGGAAAGTCTCAAAAGAGAATTTCATCTTCAATACGAAGCGAGAACTCTCACTTTTTCTTATTCTTATTTAAAAATTGTTCTCTCAGGCTGGCTACTCGGTCTTTTTTATTGATTCCACCCTTTGAATGCTTCTCGTGGAATCGTTGAACCTGAGCCTTGCCTTTATCATCTAATTGGTATTTTCCCATAATGTCCTTTTCTAATCTGTCACTTGGTGTCCAGCTGATTTAATCGTGGATCCATTCATGTGTTTGACACGCGCCGCGATTTCCTTATGACGGCCATTGACCATGGGACGAGCTTGAGGGTTTCCTAGATAACCACAGGTCCGTTTGACCACATCAACCGTCTTAGGATCGCTATTGCCACAGTTTGGACAAGCAAATCCGCGCTCAGTCGGCGTGAAGTCTCCCTCAAAATCACACTTGTAACAACGGTCAATCGGCGTATTGGTTCCGAGATAACCGACCCGGTCATAGGCATAATCCCAAACCGCTTCAAGGGCTTTTGGATTTTGTTGGAGCACAGGGTATTCACAATAGTGGATAAAGCCACCAGACGCACCTGCTTCAGGATAAACTTTCTCAAAATCCAACTTCTCAAATGGCGTTGGGTTCTTACGAACATCGTAGTGGAAACTATTGGTGTAGTATTCCTTGTCTGTGATATCCGGAACCTTACCAAATTTCTCCGTATCTAGGCGACAGAAGCGGTCTGTCAAGCTTTCTGACGGAGTCGAATAGATAGAGAAGTGGTAATCATACTGATCAGACCATTCTTCCACGCGCGCTTTCATATCCTTGATGATATCGATCGTGAATTGTTTGGCTTCTGAATTGTGTTCCCAATTTGGACCATAAAAGACGGTTGCGACTTCATAGAGTCCGATATAGCCAAGAGAAACGGTCGCTCTGCGATGACGGAAGAGCTGATCTACCTGGTCATATTTACCCAAGCGTTTCCCGAAAGCCCCATATTGGTAGAGAATCGGCGCATTGGCTGGTGTCGCTTCTTTGGTACGTTCCACGCGGTAAACCAAGGCATCTTCAGCGATGTTCATCCGTTCATTAAAGATTTGCCAGAACTTCTCCTTGTCTCCGCCTGATTCCAAGGCAATCCGAGGTAAATTGACTGTCACAACCCCTAGATTCATCCGGCCAGAATTAACTTCCACACCATTTTCATCCTTCCAACCTTGAAGGAAAGAACGACATCCCATCGGCACCTTGAAAGAGCCTGTCAACTCGACAATCTTGTCATAAGACAAAACGTCTGGATACATACGCTTCGTTGCACATTCCAAGGCCAATTGCTTGATATCATAGTTAGGGGTTCCAGGTTCTAGGTTGAGCCCCCGCTTGAGGGTAAAGATCAGTTTTGGAAAGATAGCTGTCCGATGTTCCGATCCAAGTCCCTTGATTCTAATTTCCAAGATCGCCTTTTGGATTTCCCGCTCGAAGCGATTGGTTCCAAGACCAAAGCCAAGCGAAGTAAAGGGAGTTTGCCCATTTGACGTAAAGAGGGTATTGATCTCATATTCCAGCGATTGCATGGCATCATAGATATCTTTTTGAGTCTTGCTCCAAGCATAGTCCTCTTGCTTTTCAGGAAGCACCCACTCTTTGGCATCTGCCAAGTGTTTTTGGTAGTTCTTTTCCGCATAAGGGGACAAGACTTCATCGATCCGGTCAGCTGAGCAACCCCCGTACTGACTAGAGGCTACATTGGCAATAATCTGCGAGATTTGAGCCGTTGCAGTTTGGATGGACTTAGGACTTTCTACTTCTGCATTCCCAATCTTAAAGCCATTTCTGAGCATGCCTTCAAAATCGATCAAACAGCAGTTGGTCATCGGTGTATAAGGGCTATAGTCCAAATCATGGTAGTGAATATCCCCTTTTTGGTGGGCATTGGCTACGTGTTTGGGCAACATTTTGAGACCAATAGACTTACCAACAATCCCCGCCGTCAAATCCCGTTGCGTATTAAAGACATCGCTGTCCTTATTGGCATTTTCATTGACAACCGCTTGGTCCTTATTAAGGAGTTTTCCAATCGTAAAGTTGATATCCGTCGCTTTTGAGCGCTCAAAATCCCGCTGCGTCCGATAAGTAATGTAGCTCTCAGCAATCGCATATTCATTGGCTTGAAGCAATTCATGTTCAACAACGTTTTGGATCTCATAGATCTTCACGCCATTTGGAAAACGTTCCAAGATCTCTGCGATCACACGATCGACAATAGCTTCTAGTTTGGCTTCCATCACGGGAGTGAGAGAAGTCACTTCTTCTGTCGCCTTCAACAAGGCTTTATAAATTTTTTCAACATCGAATTGAACACGACGGCCATCTCGTTTTTCAACAAAAATATCCGGGGCCATTCTCAGTTTTTCTTCTCTCAAGGTGATCATACCAAACATGCCTCTCTTCATTTATTTACATACAAGTTGTATTATACCACTCCAAAAATAAAAATCAATATCTTGTGGAAAATTTTATAAAAAACTTTCTAAAGCACAAGATATTGATTTTCTTAAGAGCGTTGATAGAGTTTGAAATGACTGTATTTCTTCTCAACCAGACGATAATTTTCTTTGAGCAAGTCCTTCATATTGGAGGTCAACTCTACCTGATTATTGACCACAATATACTTGGGTTCAGACCGATCGATTTGTTGGACTACATTGGTCCGATTTTCATTAATTCCCAGATAAGACGTCGGGGTCAATAAGGCCGAAGCTGCCAAACGATCACTTTCTTGATAGATGGTAGCCGTTGTATCCCAAGCATAGATGGTATCTTTGGCCTTGCTATGGTTATGAATGTAGCTAGCAATAGCGCTCCGTTCACTCGATTGACCAGACTGAAGCACCAGATCTTGAACCACTGGATTCGCCAACAGATAGACAAGGGTTACTAGCGGTAAGAAAACTTGGCTCGTAAAGTAAGCGGCCCAAACTTCCTTGTTTTTCTTCTTCCGACCACGACGTTCGATCCCATCGTTTTCTTCCCCATCTCGTGAGAACCAGATCGCAAACAAGGGAAGAACAAATGGCAACATCGGTAACAATTGGTAAGCGCCTTGTTCAGGAAGACCAATCGACACAATGAGGACCACCAAGCTACCTGCCCATCCCATAAAGCGGAAGATCCGGCGAGCACTGCTATTTTGCTTCGTAAAAGACATCAAAAAGGCAGAGACTAGGCCAAAGGCCAGCGCCAACAGTCCATAATAAATGGCATTACTGAAGGTCTGTCCATTGCTAAAATTCAAGGCATTAAAGACATAGGTTACTTGGTTAATGGCATAGCCAAAAGTCTGATTCAAAACGGTGATATAGCCAATTGGATAAAAGACGAGTGAAAAACCAAGGAGAGCTGCTAGCAGTTGATAAAAGCCACGCGCCCATCTCTTCTGCTTGATGTTAAAGGCTGTTAATCCAAGGAAGGCCAACAAATAAAACAGGGCACTGGTCATCGGATCAATCAAGAAAGCCACAGCTGCAATCGCACCATAAAGGATAAAGCCTTCATCCTTACGATGCCCAATCAAATAAGCCAAAATGAAATTCATGCTGGCAAATAGGATTGGAAGACTAAAGAGAGTCACATAAGTCCCTCCAAAACCAAGGCCTAACACCAAGAAATAAAAGAGTAACTGGACATTCTTCGCTGTATCTTTATCAGACACCAGCAAGCGCACAACCCGATAGAGATAGGTACCCGCAAAGAAGAGGGCAATCGCTTGGAGGATCATCAAGATCCAATGTCCACCAGCTAAACTTCCCAACCAGTTGATTGCATAATAGAGCAGACCATTGGTTCCGTAAAAATCACCAAACGGTACTTGCCCCTTGGTCATTGCCCAGCCAGCATACAAGTTTTGCGATTGTTGATTGGTTGCAAAACGGGTTAAAAATGGCACCCCGACATGCAGCAAACTAATCAAGAGACTCAACACAAAAGGAATCGCTAGGGGCACTGGACGCTTGGAGTGACGACGGATCGTCTCAACTGACACATCCGCTTCTAGCCCCTCCGTATCCTCTTCTACCTTAGATGCTTCCGCTTTTGTCGCTTCAACTCCCGCCTTACGCGAACGACGACTCATCCGACTGAGTGGTTGCTCCGCTTCCTGTTCCGATTCTTGTGTAGGTTCTACTACTGCTTCTGGCTTGGCATCACTAATTTCCTCTGATGCCTCCATTGCAACCGGCTCCTCCAAGACTTCTGCCTGCTGGCTATGAGTCGGCTCTTCTTCACGAAAGACTGATTTATCTAGCACTTCGCGAATTTCACGTGTATCCTGAAAACTATCTCCCACGTGAAGCCCTAACTTTTTCGAAGTCATTTCTTGCTCTTTTTCGCTCATTCTTTTTCCTTTTCTTCGCTATTCCTCTGCTCTTTCCTTTTAGAAAAAAGCCCATTATCTTCTCTAGTATACCAAATTCTGCCGACCATGTCAGCCTCTTATCACATAGTCCTATGGAAAAAGAGTCAGGCATCTCGATTCCTGACTCTGATTTTCGTTTTTATACATTTACAACATCGGTGCGAACAATTGCATAATTTCCTTGATTAAGCTTTGGTGCCATGTAAAGCGGAAGGTATCTTCGGTGATCTCTTGAGACACTTCAAAGATGTGGTCAAAGTCCGCTCGAATCTTTTTCAAGGCAGGCGTCCGATACATCCATACAGCATTTTCATAGTGATGGACCAAACTGCGGTAATCAAAGTTAATCGACCCTACAACCGCCATTTCATCATCGGCAAGAACTTGCTTACTGTGGACAAAACCAGGCGTGTACTCATAGATTTTCACACCAGCATCCATCAGATCCAAGTAAGCCCCACGCGTAACAATTTGGATCAATTTTTTATCCGGAATATGCGGGGTCACGATGCGAACATCCACCCCACGAAGGGCTGCATTGCGGATATCCTCTGTCAAATCATAATCGATGATCAAGTAAGGAGTCGTGATATAGACGTAATCTGTCGACTGGTTGATCATATTTTGATAGACCGTCTTTCCAACCTGCGACTTGTAAATCGGTTTAGGACCGCTTCCATAGGGAATGTATAATCCTTCACCTTCGACCGCCTTGTTTTCAATATGGTAACGGTCAAAATCTTCTATTTCTCCACGGTTGATGTACCAGTTCATGAGAAAAAGTCGGGTCAAGGCCTTAACAGCTCGTCCATCTAAACGGATGGCACTATCCTTCCAGTGACCAAATCGCTCAATATGGTTGATATACTCGTCTGCCAGATTGACTCCACCTGTATAGCCGATTTGCCCATCAATGACTAGAATCTTTCGGTGGTCTCGGTTATTATAAGCTACCGTTAAGCGGGGGATCACCTTGTTAAATTTATGGGCATCAATCCCCATTTTTCTCAATCGTTTGGTATAGTTCCCAGCCAAGGTTGCCATACAGCCGATATCGTCATAAAGGAGTTTGACTTCAACCCCATCTTTCACTTTCTGCTCTAAAATCTCTAGGATACTGTTCCACATCAAGCCCTCATCAATGATGTAAAACTCGATGAAGATAAATTTTTTCGCTGCTTTTAGATCCTCAAGTAATTGCTCATACATGTCCTCCCCTAAAGGGTAAAAGGTCGATGCCGTCCCATTATAGAGATCCGCATTGTGGTCCATGGATAAAATCGACTTGACCAAGCCATAAACCGCTTTGCTTTCTTGCTTGAGCTCCTTACGCAACTGATGACTATTGTCCTCTCGAAACTTCATGGACTCCATATTTTCCAACTGGATCATTTCCTTCTTGGACAAACGTCGCTCTCCAAACATGAGATACAAGAGTGATCCAAAGACAGGAATGACGGCAATCAAGAGCCAGGTCACCTTATTTTCAGGCGGGGTATTTCGATTAACAATAGCCAAGATTGTCGACACATATAAGAGCCCAATGACCGCAACAGATAGCCAATGCGGGAACCATCTATTAAGCCAGAAGAAGGCCGCAAAGGATGCCCATAGTTCAAAGCCCATAAACAAAATACTAAATCCATATTTGGACATTAATAGACGTAATTTTCGAAAGGTCACAGCATCCTCCTTTTTTCTTTCTACTAGTATACCAATTCTTTTTACCCGTTGCAACGACCAACCAAACCCCTTCTAGACAAACAAAAAGAGAGTGGGACAAAAGTCCTAGCCTCTCAATTATTTTTGGATTGTCGAGCAAGACGCAGTGGTTGAGTGGGCTCTACTACGCTGATTTCATCAGCTTTTACAGCCCTACTCAAC
>CABSQC010000007.1 GCA_902479835.1 uncultured Streptococcus sp.
GTCTCAATCGCAGTCAACATCGGCGGTTGGATCGGAGGAAGTGGTTTCTCAACTGATTTCCTTGTCACAATCTATTTCGATGAGTAAAAAGCTGTCAGAATCCGTTTCGTTGAGTCAGTCAGAGTCGTTGCTTCAGGAATCCGTATCGGCTAGCCAATCAGACTCGTTAGTACAAGAATCAGTATCTGTCAGTCAGTCAGACTCGCTGATTCAAGCATCAGTTTCCGCGAGTCAATCCGATTCGCTAGTTCAAGAGTCAGTTTCCGCCAGTCAATCTGAGTCCTTGATTCAAGCATCAGTTTCCGAAAGTCAATCGCAATCTACTTCTGATGTCGAATCTAAGTCTCAAATTACAGAATCTATATCCTTTTCTCGTTCTGATTCAATGAGTCAGTCGGAATCGCAAGTATCGACTGATTTGCAATCAACATCATTGAGTCAATCAGAATCGTTAGTGCGAGAGTCTGTTTCAGCTAGTGAATCCGACTCGTTGGTTCAAGCTTCGACTTCGGCGAGTCAGTCAGAATCACAAGTTCAAGTTTCGATCTCTGCAAGTCAATCCGAATCACAGGTTCGAGAATCAGTTTCCGCAAGTCAGTCCGATTCGTTGATTCAAGAATCTGTTTCGGCCAGTCAATCAGACTCACTGGTTCAAGCCTCAGTCTCCGCCAGTCAATCAGAATCGCAATCAAAAGTAGCTTCTGAATCAGCATCTAAGAGTGAGTCTGAAAAAGCCTCGAAATCTGTTTCAATGAGTCAATCCGAATCCTTGGTTCAAGCTTCGATTTTGGCAAGTCAATCAGACTCACTGGTACAAGCGTCGATTTCAGCGAGCCAGTCGGAGTCACAAGTTCAAGAGTCGATCTCAGCGAGCCGGTCAGAGTCACAAGTTCAAGAGTCGATTTCTTCAAGTCAATCAGATTCGTTAGTCCAAGCTTCTGCCTCAACAAGCAAATCAGCTTCAACTTCTAATGTCGTAGCTGCATCGCAGGTTTCAGAGTCTGGATCGTTCTCTCGATCAGTTTCAGAGAGTCTATCTGCTTCACAATGGGCATCTCATTCAGAATCTCTAGCGTCAGCCTCGCTATCGAAGTCTGACTCCTATAGCCAATCAACTTTTTCTGCAAGTGAATCTACTTCAACGTCGATGCCAGTGTCTGAGTTCCCTTTGACGAGTGTCTCAGAATCTATGAGCGCATCATCGACAGAGAGTCAATCCCTATCGCATGAAGCTTCTGAATGGATCAGTGTGTCTTATGCGTCAAGTTTCTCTGCTATGACCAGTTCTTCAGAGTCTGTCGTGTCTTCATCAAGCACCTCTCACTCAGAATCTCCATCAGATGCAAGCTCGCTAAATGCGACGCATTCTTCAGGACCTGTTCTTCCAGAGACAGGAGCCCATCCTTCGAACAATATCTTTGCTATAGTAGCTTCCATTCTTCTGTCTGGATTAGCCCTTTTAGGAATTCGGAAAAAAGATGGCAAATAGAACCTTAAAAGACCGGAATGAACCGGTCTTTTATTGATCTAGAATGTCTAAGAAGTTGTGAAATATGTTATAATGAATGAGGAAGTTTTCGTTGAAGAGTATGAAAAAGGTTGCTTTGTGAAAGCTCAGTTTGCCTTCATATCTTCAGGAAATATGGGATAAAAAAGAAGAGTTAGAGGAAAGAGATGAAAATCCATTTTACAAATTTATTCGGGCAGTCTTCTCAGAGCGTGGCCCTGATGGCCCAAAACGATATCATTAATGTCGTTCGCGAGCTTGGTGTCAATGAATTAGGGATCTACTTTTATGATCATAGCAATGAACCAGCTAGTGAATTGAACTCGCGAATGGATGGGATTTTAGCAGGCGTTGCTTTTGGGGATATCGTTTTCGTTCAATCGCCTTCTTGGAATGGGATTGAGTGGGACCGCCGTTTGGTTGATAAGTTAAAACTCCTTCAAACCAAGTTGGTCATGTTTATCCACGATGTCCCACCGCTTATGTTTGAGAGTAATTATTACCTGATGCCCAACTATATCGACATGTACAATCAGAGTGATCTGGTCGTTGTTCCATCAGAACAGATGTACCATCGTCTAGTATCAGAAGGGCTTACAGTTAAAAAATATGTGGTACAAAAGTTGTGGGATTTGACCCACAGTTTGGAACTCTACACTCCACAATTTGAGAAAAAACTGATCTTCTCAGGTAATCCTTCGCGTTTCCCTCATATCATCGATTGGAAATATGATACCCCCCTTCATGTCTATACCGAACCAGTTGAAGGAGTTGATTATTCCAAGGTCCATATTGAAGGCTGGCGAACCAAGCAAGAGTTGCTTTTGGAGCTTTCTAAGGGTGGTTTTGGGCTGGTCTGGGGAAATTCAGAGAACCCCGAGGATGAGCGAGATTACTACAAAGAAAATATTTCCTACAAACTATCGACTTATCTATCTGCAGGTCTTCCGGTAGTAGTGCCAGACTATTTGTCAAATGCAGACTATATTCGAGAAAAAGGGCTTGGCTTTGTAGCATCCAGTCTTGAAGAAGCCAATCGTTTGGTTCAAGACTGCACAGAGGAAACGTATGCCCAAATGGTCCAAAAGGCTCACTATACTTCTTATTTGATTCGCAATGGCTATTTCACAAAGAAATTATTCGTCGATACCATCATGGCCTTGGGTGAATAACATTCAATGAACAATCCTTTAGATAAACATCTGAAGGATTTTTTGTTGAATACAGTACCAAATGGGGAATTTGAAATATTATCAAATATTAGTGACAAATGAGTTTGGAAAAGTCGCAAATTATGGTAAAATAAGTTGAGATAAAATGCTCTAAAGGCACATATTAAAAGGCTATTCCCCAGGTGGAAGAGTCAAAATGAGTAAGAGAAAGTTTAAAAGAAATGTTAAAACGATCTGAAGTAGGAAAGAGATTTTGTTGGACGATATTTTTCGTCTTTATTTATGTTTTGGGAAGTAAAATTTCCCTGCCTTTTGTTGACTTATCAAAGGCCTTGAGACTCAATGAGGGAACGACAACGGGCTTGCAGCTCTCAAGCGCTGTGATGGGGGGAAACCTCCGCGGAATGTCGATCTTTTCGATCGGTCTATCCCCATGGATGTCTTCCATGATTTTGTGGCGGATGTTTACCGTTTCAAAACGATTTAACCTCGAAAAAACCAGCACGGAGATAGTGGAGCGACGAAAGATGTACGTGACCTTAGCGCTCGCCATCGTCCAGTCTTTGGCAGTGGCCATGTATCTCCCCTTGAAGACAGGGTTGAATCCCGGACTTGTCATTGCGGTCAATACCATGATTATGGTAGCCGGAGCCTTCTTTTTAGTTTGGCTCTCCGATCTAAATGCCGCTTTGGGGCTTGGAAGTTCTGTTGTGATCATGATGGCTGGGATGGTTATGTACCTGCCAGAAGACGTGATGCAGACCCTTTCAAATGTCAATAATATCCCAGAAATCGCTTATGTTCTGGGCGTGATTTTCATCTTGATTTTTGTCTATGTGGCAGTCTTGGTGGAATATTCCAAGTACCAGATTCCTGTCAATAAATTAGGGATCCACAACAACTTGAAAAGTTATACTTTTTTGGATATCAAGCTCAACCCTGCAGGAGGGATGCCCTTCATGTATGCCATGACCTTGGTGTCCATTCCTCAGTATGCTATGCTCTTGATCTTGTCAATGGATTCCAATGCCAAGTGGGCTGCTCGTTTAGCCAAACACTTGGTGATGGGAGATCCGATTTGGATCCTTCTTTACATTCTGATGATCGCCCTTCTCTCTTTTGCTTTTGCCTTTGTCAATGTGAACGGAGAAGAAATTGCAGATAAGATGATGAAGGCTTCCGAGTATATCGATCATGTCTATCCTGGAGCAGATACACGTCGCTATATCAATAAAATTGTGCTACGCTTGACGGTTTTTGGGACCTTGTATCTGATCCTCTTCACGGCGCTTCCTTTTTCTCTCTTGTTATGGGATAAAGATCTCTTGCGCTTGACCATGATTCCAGGAACCTTCCTCATGTTTGTCGGGATGATTTACAATATCCGAGAAGAAATTCGTGCCCTTCGTGTGAATCAACGTTATACAAGAATATTCTAGGAGTAACCATGTATTATTTTGTACCAGCCTGGTATGGAACGGAACGCATCTGGCAGCAAACAGCTACCCCTTGGTACTGGATGCGAGAGTCTATTGAATTTGACGATACCATTAATCAAGTTCGTATTTTTCAAGAAGCAGAAATGGATCGGATCTTATTGTTGCCTCAATATAGTCCGCAACTGCGCTATTTTTTGCACCGCCAAGATTTGTTAGAGACAGATGTCCTTTCGATTTTTGATAAGATCCAACAGGTTCCGTCTGATTTGGCTATGCGCCCAGTTCAGCTTCAGGACATCGAATGGCCGAGTGAGACCACTTTTTCCTATACTCCCTTTTTGGTAATGGCATTTCGTAAGGGCCACCACCTAGCGAAAATTGATATGGGAGTGGATGGAAACCTTCTCTCTTTAACCCGTTATAAGAATGACGAGATCAGCTACATCGAGTACTTAGATGATCGTGGCTTTATCTCTAGTAGAATCTACTACAATGAGGGAAAACCCTATTTCCAAGAGTATCTGAGTTTTGATGGGCAATGGGTTTTGAGAGAGATGTTGATCGAAGAGAACCACTCTGTCATGGTCAATGAAGCTTTCTTTCATGCCTTCAAAAAAGAAAGCTATGCCAATATGGGAGACGTTGTCGCTGAAAAAATGAAGGAACAGCTAGCAACCTTGGTTCCAGGACGAGATCAGTTGGTTTTGGCAGCTCATCCAGCGAATTTGGCTTTTTTACAAGATACAGCAAGTAGTGTCAAGAAAGTCTTGTCTTTCTATGGGGATCGCCAGCCCTTGTCTGCCGAAAACTTTGCCCTCTATTTTGATATGATTGATGCCCAGCTCTTGATCACAGATAGTGAAAAAACCAAAGAAGCGATTGGGGTCTTTTCTCCTAGCTTAGCTCAAAAGACACACCGGATTACCTCTTTTGACTCCCGCCTCCGTTTGGGCTCTAGTCAGGAACGCAAGGAATCAAAGATTTACTTTTATGTCAATGAAGCTGAGCTTCCAAGTAAGAGCCAGCTCAAGAAGGTTCTGGAGGTCTTGGCACAACATCCTTTATTTGAAGTTGTTTTTGCATTTTACAATGGATCGCCGGAGCGTGTTAAGGAATTAGAAGGGCAACTCGAGGAATTGATCGCTAGCGAGCAGGACTTGCATCTGGTTCAATCACCAGCCCAAATAGAAGGACTTGGGGAAAACCAGATTATCGATGAAGAGTCCGTACAAGACGCACCGGACTACCGCTTTGTAGTAAAGAATTTTTCAAATGAAAATGACATTATTCAAGAGTTGGAGAAAACACGCTTGATCGTAGATTTAAGCGAGGAACCCAACCTCTATACGCAGATTGCAGGGATCTCTGCTGGGATTCCTCAGGTCAACCGCGTCCAGACAGAATATGTCGATCATTTGAAAAACGGTTATGTCTTATCAAAGGGAGACAAGGAATTAGGAAAGGCAATCACGCACTTCTTATTGGAATTGAAGCCTTGGAACGAAGCCTTGGTCTACTCGATCGAAAAAATTCAAGAATACACCGGTCAACGCTTGATCGAGAAATGGGAAGGATGGATGAAAGAACGTCATGGATAAAAAATTACAAATACCCCATATTCTCCAAATCGGCTCAAGCAGTTGGCGAGATCAGGTGGAGCTTCCTGCTGGATTAGGCTGGCACTTTTTTCAAGCTACCACTCTTCCATCGCTCAAAGAGTATATGGAAGAAGAGGAAATCTCCAAATTCAAAGCCTTGATTCTGGAAAAGCCAGAAGATTTATTAGCTTTAGGAGAAGACCTGGCTTATTTCCAGCCTTATACTGTTTTTTATGATAAAAGCTATGAACTAGAGGCGCCTTCTGAAGAATTGGCCCACCTCTTAAGGCTCAAGCAAGCAAGACCCTGGGATTTCTCAAACAAGCATCAATTTCTCTATGTCTTAGACCGCTTTTTATACGACAATCAATATGGAGATGCCTTTACAGTTCGTGACCTGCGGGTGAGACCGGATTTTGCTGGCCAGCAAACGGTGCTGGGGCAACATTTTCTGAAGCTGGATGGCCCATACGGTGAAGAGTTTACACCGATTGCTCAGTGGGTCTACAACTACGTGTATGATGCTAGCCGTCCCATCAATTTTTGGTTGGAATATGAAAAAGATCCAAGTTGTCAGTTGCAATTGCGGATTCAATTTTACCGCTTTGGTGCACTGGGAGAGTGGGTCAAAGATGCAGTCTTTTCAGAAGAAGAGATGGCACAACCACTAGAATTGGATGGAGCAGAACCTTATTACCTAGCCTTTTCGCTGGAAGCAAAAGGAGAAGGGACGCTTACGATCGGAGCCTTACATAAGCGCTTGTCACATGGTCCTTTAGGAGAGATGACCGTAGGAGCTAAGACGCTACGGGACCACAAACGTCAAGAAATTTTTGCTTATTTCCATCCTGGTGATATGAAGCCACCTTTAAACATTTACTTTTCTGGGTATCGCCCGGCCGAAGGTTTTGAAGGGTTTGGGATGATGCGTGCGATGGGGAGTCCCTTTATTCTCTTTTCTGACCCAAGACTGGAAGGTGGATCCTTCTATATGGGCTCAGAAGAATTGGAAAATCAAATCACTGCCTTTATTGATCAGCACTTGGACTTGCTCGGCTTTGAGCCAAAAGATATGAATTTCTCAGGCTTGTCCATGGGGACCTTTGGTGCCCTTTACTATGGGGCTCTTTATTCTCCTCATGCGATCTTGGTCGGAAAACCTATTGTCAACCTGGGGGATGTCGCTGCCAACCTGAAATTTAAACGCCCAGATGAGTTTGGAACATCCCTAGATATGATGCAGTTGATCATTGGTCAAGTGTCGCAAGAAGGGATCGGTCAGCTCAATCAACGATTCTGGGACCGGTTTGACCAGGCAGATTTCAAGGATACGATTTTAGCCCTTGCCTATATGAGGGATGATGACTACGACCAGCAGGCTTATCCAGATATTTTAGAGGCCTTGTATGAATTGCCGGTTCGTATTATCAGTACTAGTCGTGCCGGTCGACACAACGATGCGAGTGGTCCGATCATTGAGTGGTTTGTGACCCAATACAAAGAAATCATGGAAAGAGACTTTGGAAGAAACCAATGATAAAAATAAAAGAAAATGAAAGCAGACGAATCTACTGGGGCGATACCGTTCTTGCAGATTATCTTTGGGGGTCAACGATTCAAGCAACTGCCCAAGGAAGCGTTCAGTTTCAGAACCCCCTCATGCCATCTGGTCAAGTGCTGAAAACTTGGCATTCGCAGACAAATTTTGGCGCAACTCGCCAAATTCCTAGTCTGCCCCTACTCAAAAGAGAGCAAGATTATGAATTGGTTATCACGATGGAAGCGACTCCTGCTCATACCGTTATGGTAGAAATCGTCTTCAAAGATCGCTTTGGAGAGGTCGTTGGCCGTCGAGTAACCGCAGAAGGTCGCTTGCCGTTTACCTATCCAGATCAAGCATACGCCTATGAAGTACGCTTGCTCAGTGCAGGTTTGCAAGAGTTTACCTTCCACTATTTCACGATTCAACCAATATCGTCTGAGGGAGCAGAAGTTCTCGAATAGACGAACATCACTGCAAAAAAAGAGGATTACATTGGATTACGTTAAATTAAGAAACATCAAAAAAATCTTAAAAGAAGTCAATAGCTGGAAGGATGATATGGCCCGCTTGACGGATCGACAGCTGCAGGAGAAGACTGTGGAATTTCGGGAACGTCTAGCAGAGGGTGAGACCTTGGATGATCTCTTACCGGAAGCATTTGCGGTTGCGCGTGAAGCTGATAAACGGGTCTTGGGCATGTTTCCTTATGACGTGCAAGTCATGGGAGGAATTGTCCTCCACCAAGGCAATGTCGCTGAAATGAATACCGGTGAAGGGAAGACCTTGACGGCAACTATGCCGGTTTATCTCAATGCCCTAGAGGGCAAAGGGGTTATGGTCATTACGACCAATACCTATCTGGCAACTCGGGATGCAGAAGAGATGGGACAGGTCTACCGCTTTTTAGGCTTGACTGTTGGAGTTCCCTTGAAACAATCAGAAGACGAAGAATTAGATCCAGAAGTCAAACGGGAGATTTACCGGTCAGATGTCATTTATACGACCAATACTAGTCTCGGATTTGACTATTTAACAGAGAACTTGACGGCTTCGGCAGATGGCCAGTTTTTGGCAGACTTCAATTACGCCATTGTCGATGAGATTGATTCGGTGCTTCTAGATAGTGCTCAGACTCCCTTGATTATTTCTGGTTCTCCTCGGGTCCAATCCAACCTATATGGGATTATTGATACCCTGATCCAAACCTTCAAAGAGGGGGAAGACTTCAAGTTTGATGAAGAAAAGAAACGGGTTTGGTTGACTCGAAAAGGAGCTCATGCAGCAGAAGCTTTTCTTGCCATTCCCAATCTCTATGATCCCCAATACCGTGACTTGGTCCGCCATATCAGCCTAGCCCTGCAGGCCAATAAAAACTTTATTAAGGATAAGGACTATGTCATCCATCCCAATGTCGAAGGACAACCTGAGATTGTCTTGCTAGACCAGGCGACGGGTCGCTTGATGGAAATGACACGCCTCCAAGGAGGACTCCACCAGGCGATTGAAGCCAAGGAAGGTCTCAAGCTAACTCAAGAAACACGGGCCATGGCTTCGATTACCTACCAAAATCTCTTTAAGATGTTTCGGAAGTTGGGAGGCATGACGGGGACTGGGAAGGTCGCTGAGGCAGAATTTCTCGATACCTATGCCATGTCAGTGATCAAGATTCCAACCAATCGCAAGAAGATCCGCAAGGATTTGCCGGATGAAATCTATCAGACCTTGCCGGAAAAAATCGTGGCTTCCCTGGATTATGTGAAGAAAGTCCATGAAAAGGGTAATCCGATTCTGGTCTTTGCCGGATCCGTTGAGATGTCGATTCTTTATTCGAATCTTCTCTTGCGTGAAGGAATTCCTCACAATCTTCTCAATGCCAACAATGCTCCCCGAGAGGCCCAGATCATTAAAGAATCAGGTCGAAAAGGAGCGGTGACAGTTGCGACCTCAATGGCCGGTCGAGGAACCGATATCAAGTTGGGACCTGGAGTCGCTGAGTTAGGAGGTTTAGTAGTTGTAGGGACGGAGCGGATGATGAACCAGCGGATTGACCTTCAAATTCGTGGGCGTTCAGGTCGTCAAGGAGATCCCGGTTTGACCAAGTTCTTTGTCTCTTTAGAAGACGATTTGATGAAAAACTGGGGACCAGACTGGATCCAGGATACCTATCAAGACTATGATGTGGATGAGCGGATTGGTTCAGCCAAAGCTCTGACCAAGCGCAAGTATAGAAACTTGGTGGAACGGGCTCAAAATGCTAGTGAAAGTTCTGGTCAGGCCAGTCGTCGGATGACGCTAGAATTTGCGGAAAGCATGAACATTCAGCGTGCCATCGTCTACGAAGAGCGCGACCACTTGATCAAACAAGAAGGTCGCTTGGATGATATCGTTGAAAAAGTGCTTCGTTCCGTCTTTTCAAGTGTAGCCCATAAAAAAGAATACAAGGAACCGGTAGCTTTTTATCGCTATATGTTAGACAATGTGAGCTATCAAGTGGATCCGGAAAAGGCCCACCAAACCTTCCGTAGCAAGAAAACCAAAGAGAATTTCTTATGGGAGATTGCTAAAAGCGAGTTGGAAGCTAAGTATGAGATCTTAGGCACCGATGAGGTGATCGCCCAATTCCAGCGCATGGCCATTCTAAAAGCTATCGATGAAAACTGGGTCGAGCAGGTCGACTATCTACAACAATTGCGGATGGCTCTCTCTGGTCAATACACCAGTCAGAAAAATCCTTTGGTGGAATTTTTCCAAGAAGCCTACCAATCCTTTGATCGAATGAAAGGGGCGGCCAAAGAACAAATGGTCCGCAATCTTTTACTGAGTCGAGTAGAAATCAATAAAAAAGGGGAAATTGTCTTGCATTTCCCATAAAAGAGGACATTATGACAGTATACAATATCAACCTTGGAATTGGTTGGGCCAGCAGTGGTGTTGAGTACGCCCAGGCCTACCGGGCCCAGTTGTTACGCAATATCCATCAACCAGCTAAATTTGTTTTTATGGATATGATTCTAGCCGATAATATCCAACATTTAACAGAAAATATCGGTTTTAAAAATGATGAAATCATCTGGCTCTATAGCCATTTTACAGATATAAAAATTGCACCAACGACCTATACCATTGACCAGGTCTTAGCAGGTTTTGCCGGGAAACCGACGCGCGAAGAAGTCGATGGCAAGATCAAGCGCTTCTTTTATGAAGACCAGGACAATTTTTTGACCTGCTACCTGCGCTCAGAAAATAGTCCTTATGTGGAACGCTGTGAGTATGTGTCTAGAGGGATCTTGGTGAGAAAGGATTATTTCTCCTATGCCCGCTATTGTACGGAGTACTTCATTCCCAAGAACAACCAAGCCAACTTGATTGAGCGCCGTTTTTACAATGAGGACGGGACGGTTGCCTACAGCATGCAGATGGCGGATGGCCGCGAAATCTATCGTTTCCCAGATCGTTATCTGGTTGGTCGCCAAGAATTGATCCGCTACTTCATGCAGACCCTTCAATTGACCAAACAAGATTTGGTGATTTTGGATCGGGAAACCAATATCGGTCAGACTATCTTTGAAGAAGCGCAAAAGGCCCGCCTGGGTGTGGTCGTCCACGCAGAGCACTTCAGTGCCAATAATGTCGACGATCAGTATATCCTGTGGAATAACTATTACGAGTACCAATTTACCAACGCAGATAAGGTGGACTTCTTTATTGTTGCGACCGACCGCCAAAAAGAAATCTTGGCCGAGCAATTTGCCCAATACACCAACCATCAGCCTGCCATCTATACCATTCCAGTTGGGAGTCTTGCCAGCTTGCCACAAAACGAAAATCGCACGCCATTTTCTTTGATCACCGCCTCTCGTTTGGCGACTGAAAAGCATATTGACTGGTTGGTGCGTGCAGTGGTTCGGGCCAAAAAAGAATTACCAGAATTGTCCTTTGACATCTATGGAAAAGGTGGAGAAGAAGGCAAATTGCGTTCTCTGATTGATGAATTGGGGGCGGCAGACTATATCCACCTCAAAGGGCATGCCAATCTAGAGGAAATTTATAAGAACTATGAAGTATACCTGTCCGCATCGACCAGTGAAGGCTTTGGGTTGACCTTGATGGAGGCGATTGGTTCAGGACTTCCGATTATTGGTTTTGACGTTCCTTATGGCAATCAGACCTTTGTCACAGAAGGCAAAAATGGCTATCTCATTCCGCCTTCAGCAGATCAAGTGGTCGACCAGATCGCTACTGCCTTTGCGGAAAAAATGATCCAGCTATACAAAAAAGATGATCTAGCCAGCATGCGTCAAGCATCTTATGCGCGTGCAGAAGACTTTTTGACCAGCCGAGTAGAAGAAGCTTGGACACAATTGATAGAAGAGGTGACACATGCTGAACGTATTTGATAGCTATTCTCGTGAAAGCCAAGACTTGCTCCACTCCATGAAAGAGTCTGGCTTTGACCATCCGACCGTTGTTTTGGAGCCAAACGGTTTCTTGCCCGATGGTGTTGAGTCTCCATTTATCTATTTCTTAGGACAACCAAAAGGGGAGAAACGTGGACGTTACTTTAATGAAGTACCAGTGCCTGATTTCTGGGAAGTTTCTGGGGATAACAGTTCGGGGAAAGTGACCTACTATGGTCAAGAAAAGGCTCGGATTGCTTACCATGCAGCTTCCTATAAACGCATCGTTGAGCGCCTGGAGTGGCTGGATGACAAGGGGCAAGTGGTCATGATTGAGCACTATGATCAATACGGTCGTAAGATAGCCGTAACGACTTGTGGTGATCAAGGTCAGCATTTGGTGACCACTTATTTTGAAGGGGACATCGAGCGCTTGACAGAGAATCACCAAACAGGGGATTTGATCTTGACCTTGGACCATCAGCCGATGCGAATTTTCAAGAATCGCTTAGAATATTTTGTCTTTTATCTAGAGCATCGTGGGTTTGATCTGGATGGCTTGGTCTACAATACCCTTGCCACCTCCTTTAGCATTAGTCTTCAGTTGGGCAATAAAGGGATCAAAGGACGCGACGTCTTGGTTTGGCAAGAACCTCTTCATGACAGCCTTCCAGGCAATATGCAGTTGATTCTAAAGAGCCCAGAAATCCGGACCAAGAAGATCTTGATTCCACAAAATGCGACCTATCACCGTGCTCTCCAGTTGACCTCGCAAGACCAGCATAGCTATTTTGGTCCCCTTGGCTACCTGTATGATTTCAAGGTGAAAGACGATATCCGTAAAGACGCCTTTGTCTTGACCAATTCGGATCAGATTGAAGCTTTGACCCACCTAGTAGAGAATTTGCCAAATGTGACCTTCCGTGTAGCAGCTTTAACGGAAATGTCTGCTAGTCTCTTGTCTATGGTTCGCTATCCAAATGTGGTCTTGTATCAAAACATCAGCCAAGAGCGGATCAAAGAACTGCTTAAGGTCTCTAGTATTTACCTGGATATCAACCACTATGCAGAGGTGCAAGGCATTGTCCGCAAGGCCTTTGAACACCAGCAAGTCATCCTTGCCTTTAGCCATCCCCTGCATGACCGCCACTTCCTCGCACAAGCCAATATCTTTGACCAAGGAAAAGAAGCGGATATGGTGGCCCGTATCCAGGAAATCTACCAATCTGTAGATAGCTACAGAGAAGCAGTCGCGCAACAAATTGCCCAATCAAGTAGTGTCGAGCCAGCTGTTTTCACAGCTCGCTTACAAGAAGGGATCGGTGGACAAGGTGAGTGATCGTAAGAAAGATTTATTTTACAAAGAAGTAGAAGGACGGATGGAGTCTCTCAAACGCCGTCCTTCCGAAAAAGAAAAGACGACGCGTTCCGAAAAGATCAATGTTACCTTTAATGTGATCATTGGTTTGGTGATTCTGCTGGGAGTTATTTTTACCCTCTTGAGAGTATTAGGAGGATCCTAAGATGGAAATGGTATTTGCAATCGTTATCTCGATTTTATCCCTTGCTCTGGTGGTTCTCATTACCCTACAACCTCGCCAGCAACAATCGCTCTCAACAGATGCAACCAGTAACTTAGGGAAGCCAAGCTATTGGCGCTCCCACCGCGGGCTCAAGCTAGCAACCCTTGCCGTTAGTATCGTCTTTCTCCTATCCTTGTTTCTTTATATGATGGTCGTACAGGCCTAGTGTCTAATAGAATGGATAAAACGAAGTTGGTATTCTCCAACTTCTTTCAAATTGTAGATAGAGTCATCTTAGAAACTTTCCTTAGGTGAGTACGGACGTCAGCGAACTTCGAAGAAGTTCCATGACTAATTATTGAGCCTAAGGTCTCAATAATTCCGAGTGCTAGAAACAATAGTGTTTCTAGCACTTTTCTCACGGCGGAAAGTTTCAATATTTTCTTGATTCATTTTAAAAATGAAATCTCAGTTTTATTTCTTTGCAGAATCATTTAACTCATTCTTCTAAAAATTATTTTATCTATTCATGCCGCCGATTGAAGTGAAAGACTTCAAAATATTGAATGGCCCGGTAGATTAAAAAGATGGTCAAGATGATGGCCACCAGCCAAATCGTCTTTAATCCATAAAACTGGATCAAGTAGGTCGAAAAAATGGCCCCACAGACGAAACTCCCGATCAAGCAGGTCATAAAGATGGCTTCCCAGAGGAATTTCTTCTCCTTTTCTCTGACAAAATTTCCATAAGCTACCATGGTTTTCTTGAGATTTCCGGTCATAAAAGAGTGGTTGTAGGCATAGCTACCTACTTCTCCAAATGAGGTCGCTACGATTCCTAAACTCAGGCCAAAAAAAGGCACGATGAAGACATTTTTTACCGATGCTGGCAAAAATCCCGTCACCAAAGTTGTGAGGATATAGGGCACTAGGGTACTCAAGCGCCAGACTGAATTATCAATCAAGCGACGCAAGACCGTCATTAAAAAGATCCCCAGCATAAAGGCCAGCATCGTGGCTAACTTCACTTCTACATCTGAGATCTGCTGGCCGATCAAACCAACCGATAGAAAGACCACATTTCCCGTCTGGCCTGCCGCCAAGGTCCCACCCCGACAAATAAAAGTATAAGCATCTGAAAAACCAGCACACATGGTTAATAAACAAGCGAACGCCTTGGTCCGCGAATGAAACTCCCTTTTCATTTCCACTCTCCCTAGGAAAAAGAGGGAGTGATACAGGACCTTAAGAAACGTCACTAGTACCACCCCCGCAAGGCTGATCCAGAAGTCTTCCAAGCTTAAATAGCAAAGGAAGAGTCCTTATCAGCCACTGCTTTATTCCGTCACTCCTCCTATCTGTATACACTTGGAGAACGGTTGCCCTTCTTCTCTCTTTTTCTATTTTCCCTCACGCGCTTCGTTGAGGATTTTTTCAATCTTGGTTGTGATCAAGTCAATCGCAACCGTATTGGTTACGCCCTCAGGAATGATCACGTCCGCATAACGCTTGGTTGGCTCGATGAACTGGTGGTACATCGGTTTTACTACTCCAAGGTATTGCTCGATGACACTATCTAGACTCCGGCCACGCTCCTCCATATCGCGCTTGATCCGGCGAATGATCCGCACATCATCATCCGTATCAACGAAAATCTTGATGTCCATCAAGTCCCGAAGGCGCTTGTCTTCAAGGACCAAGATTCCTTCCACGATGAAAACATCTTGTGGTTCCTGACGATAGGTCTTGCTGCTACGCGTATGTTCAGCATAGTCATAAGTTGGAATATCTACCGGACGACCCTCCAAGAGTTCATTGATCTGCGCAATCATCAAGTCCGTATCAAAGGCAAAAGGATGGTCATAGTTGGTCTTGATCCGCTCCTCAAAGGTCAAATGACTTTGGTCCTTGTAATAAGAATCATGCTCAATCATGGCAATCTTTTCATTCGGGAAATTGGCCAAAATGGCACGAGACACACTGGTCTTTCCACCACCAGAGCCACCAGTAACACCAATAATAATAGGTCTATTTTGCATTTTCTACTCC
>CABSQC010000008.1 GCA_902479835.1 uncultured Streptococcus sp.
GAGAAATAGGAGGTCTATCCAATGAAAATTATTGAAGTAAAGGACCAAATTGAGGGTGGAAAAGTTGCCTTTGATATATTGAAAGAAACTTTACAGGAAGGTGCGCAAACCTTAGGTCTTGCGACTGGAAGCAGTCCCCTTGAGTTTTATAAACAGATTCGTGAAAGTGATTTGGATCTGTCCAATCTAATCAGTGTTAACTTAGATGAATACGTAGGGTTGACGGGAGATGATCCTCAATCTTATCGGTATTTCATGGAAAAACATCTCTTTGATGCCAAACCATTCAAAGAAAGCTATCTCCCATCTGGTGTAGAAGAATCTGCCGATCAAGAAGTGATCCGTTATAACAAAATCCTCGAAGACCATCCAGTAGACCTTCAAATCTTAGGGATTGGACGCAATGGGCATATCGGTTTTAATGAGCCGGGAACTTCCTTTGATAGTCAGACCCACTTAGTTCAGTTGGATGCCTCTACGATTGAAGCCAATTCTCGTTTCTTTGATAAGATCGAAGATGTACCAACCCAAGCCATCTCGATGGGGATTGCCAATATCTTAGCTGCAAAATCAATTGTCTTATTTGCCTATGGGGAATCAAAAGCCCAAGCGATTAAAGGTACGGTAGAGGGTGAAAGGACAGAAAAAGTGCCCGCTAGTGCCCTTCAAGGCCATCCAGATGTGACCATTATAGCGGATAAGGAAGCTTTGAGCTTGTTAAGTCGTTAATAAACAGGACCTATCGCCGATTTATTCGGGCCAGATAGGTTTTTTTCTGCTTCAAAGTATGGTACAATACAAGTAATTATCTGCTGTGATTAGCTCTTTTCATCTACTGGGAGACAAGAGGAAAGGGCATGAGGGCTAGAAGCTTATTTTAGCCTCCAGCTGATTAGTCTGTTATAAAGGAAAAGTTTATGATAAAAAAATATTTGATGTCTATTTGCCTCCTTCTGAGTCTCTTATGCCAGCCAATTCTAGCTAGTGCGGATGAGTTGGTGGATATGGCGCAAAAGATGTATCCAAATGACAATGTCCAAGCCATTAACCGTCCACATTCTTCGCTCATTATTGACGGCAATACGGGAAATGTTCTTTGGAAAGACAATATCGATGAAGTCAGGGATCCGGCCAGCATGAGTAAGCTCATGACACTCTATCTCTTGTTTGAAGATATGGCAAATGGCAAGATCAGTAAAGATACAGTGATCAAGGCGACCGCTTCAGATCAAGCGATCGGTAAGATCTATGAAATCTCAAATAATAATATTGTTGCTGGAGTAGACTATACAATTCCTGAGTTGATTACCATGACCGTGGTTCCATCCTCAAATGTATCGACCCTCATGTTGGCCAATCTTATGTCCAACAATGATCCAGACGCCTTTATCGAGCGCATGAATGCCAAGGCTAAGGAATTGGGGATGACCAATACGGTCTGGAATAACCCGAGTGGGGCGGCCATCTCCACCTTGCAGGGCTACTATCAGGTCAACAATTATCCAAATGATGCGGCCAACCAGACAACTGCGCGTGATTTAGGGATTCTGGTTTATCATTTTATCAATCAATACCCAGATATTTTAAACTATACCAATCAAGCACAAGTCACGGTCAAAAAAGGGACTCCATATGAGGAAACCTTTGATACCTACAATTATTCATTGCCAGGAGCCAAGTATGCCTTGAAAGGTGTGGATGGTTTGAAAACTGGTTCAAGCCCTCGTGGAGCTTTCAACTATATCGCGACCATCAAACGGGGCAATCAGCGCTTAATTGCTGTCATTATGGGCGTAGGAGATTGGGCAGACCAAGATGGGGAATATTACCGTCACCCGTTTGGCAATGCCTTGATCGAAAAAGCCTATAAAGATTTTGGCTATAAAAAATTGCTAGATGCAGGTGTCCAGAAGATTGACGGCAAGACCTATACACTTGAAAAACCCTTCTATGCAACGGTCAAAAGAGGTGCTAAAGAACCGACCCTTGCGGTAAAAGATGGCTATCTGACAGTAGATAATGATCTCTACACGTTGTCTGAAGGTATCCGAGATGATATGAAGGTAGAAGAAGGGGCCAAGCCAGAGCTTGTCAAAGAAACAGCAAGTGGGAAGAAGACAACGGCTAAGCACAGTAAATGGCTTTCGCTGGATCACTTCCTGATCTTGATTCCAATTCTCATTCTTGTCATCATTCTCTCGATTGAAAAACAAAGTCGTGAGAGACGCAAAAAAGAGGCTCAAAAGCGCTATAATAAAGAGTAAAATAAAACCTAACTGATTGTCAGTTGGGTTTTGTCATTGTCTCATTCCGATATTTTTAGAAAGGATTCATATGAAAAAATTCCGAAATTCTTATGCGGCTTATATGTTGCTCTATAGTTTTTATTTTATGTCCACATCTCTCTTTACGACCCTCATTTCTGTCTATTTGATGGGAAAGCACTATAGTGCAACCCAAGTGTCGACCTTAGTATCGGTTGCTTTTTTCTTATCCATGGTAGCCCAACCCTTCTTTGGGTATATCAATGAACGATTTGGAATCGTAAAAATGACAACCCTCAGTCTGAGCATTATCATAGGTGGAGTCTTAGGTTTTCTTTGGGCTCCCAATCTCTTTTGGCTGACAGTTTTTTATGGAATCGTTCTAGTCTGTTTGAATGGAACAGCTCCCATGATGGAAGTTTTTGCAACGCAAAGTCCATACGCTTTTGGGAAGATTCGCGTTTGGGGAACGATTGGCTACTCAGTTGGAGTACAAATAGCCGGCTGGGTCTATCATCAGTTTAGTCCCCAAGCAGTCTATTATACGGTCTTAATCACGATTGTCCTAAGTATTTTCTGTCTGAGTGCCGTTCGAATGAAGAAAAAAGAGACAGTTATAGAAAAGGAAAAAGAGCCCGTTTCTATTTGGCCTCTTCTTCACAACGGTCCTTATCTCTTCTTTATTATTCTGATTGGCTTGGCTTCAGGGGTTGGTAATATCGGCCACACCTATATTCCTGAGTTGCTGATGGATAGTGGTCTACCGGTTCATATTGCCTCTACGGTTGTGGCTATCTCAGTTGTAGTAGAAGCTCCTTTGATATTTTTCTCCGATCGATTCATGGACCACTGGCCTTTACGGGTTTTGATCGCTCTTCCAATCGGGATTATTTTCGCTCAATATGCCGTCTATGCTCTTCCAAGTCCTGTCTTCTTAAAAGTGCTCCTGACACTCTTAGCCAAGCATACGACAGGCATGGTTTTGGTTATGGTTTCCTTACGGTTTATTGCCCAACAGGTGAAGGGGAAAGACTTGGTTCTTGCTATGGCTATTGTACAGGGGGCGCGCTACCTAGGTACGATTCTATTACAACCACTGGCTGCACACTTTATTGAATACGGCGGCTATCAACTTATGAGCCTCTTTTTAGCAGGAGTAGTAGGAATCGTTTTTGTAATGACCTTTGCCTTAAAAATGCCCCAAGGAAGATCTCACAGCCTTTTTGGTGGCAATGTAGAATAATTTATTTGCTAGAATTGTACAACTAGCTACAGAGGAATTGGACAGAAACACTGATTTCATCGTGTTCTGTCCAATTTTTTTGCTATTATCAAGAACTAGTGATTAATTTGACAATCAAAGTATTCGATGATAGAATGAGGTGAAATAAAAATAAAGGAGACCATTTTATGAAAAAAATGATCTTATCGACAGCTGCTCTTTTGACGATTGTTTCCCTAGTTGCTTGTTCAAATAAGCAAGAAACAAAGAAGGAAACTTCAAATAGTCAATCAACTACTAAAGTGACGAGCAAATCTGCCAACACTTCAAAAAGTAAGGACACTTCAACAGATTCAGAAGATACTTCATCTTCTAGTCTCTTAACAGATGCTGAAATCAGTAAAGCAAAAACAGTTGGAGACTTCAAAAAGTTGTTTGCAAAATTAATGGATCAATCTGTATCTATTACTGAAGAAGCAGGTGGTTCTGTGACGGGTTCTGCAAAAGAGCAATACGATGCAACGATTAGTGCCTTGAAGCAAGGATTGGAAAACCAAAAAGATATCTTTAATGAAGGATTGGAAAGCATCGGTTCAGATAGCACTGTTGTTCCTAAAGAAGATCGTGAAGCTTTGATCGAAAGCTTGAAAGATGCTCGAGAAGAGTTGGAAAGTACTCGTAAAGAAATGAAAGATATGCAGAAAGAATTGAGTAAATCTCCTGTTGCAGATGACGACAGTGATGATTCAGATTCAGATTCTGACGAATAAAAGGAAGAAAAGGTTGGAATTTCCAGCCTTTTTCTTATTTTTTTTCGAATGATATAGATGAGGAGGTGGGCCTATGTTTATTGCCGTGGATAAAAATCAAAAGCGGTGGAACTGTATGGAAGAGATCCCAGCTGTGACAGACGGACCCTTCTATTGCTTAGCTTGTCACAGCCCAGTACGTCTTAAAAATGGCACGGTTCTACGGGCTCATTTTGCCCATGTGGAGTTACAGCATTGTCCCTATCATCACGAAGCTGAGAGTTTGGAACACCTGGAATTGAAAGCCAGTCTTTATGACTGGGCCTCCAAGGAAACTAGAACAGAAGTCGAAAGTTATTTAGCAGATTTTCAACAAATTGCAGATCTCTTAGTAGTAGATAAGAAGTTAGCTTTGGAAGTGCAGTGCAGTTCCCTATCTTTAGAACGCTTGAAGGAGAGAAGTGATGCTTATCGATCCCATGGTTATCAGGTCTATTGGTTACTCGGTAAAAAGTTATGGCTTAAGGAAAGACTGACCAAGCTGCAGGCTGGTTTTCTATATTTTAGTCAGAATCGTGGGTTTCATCTTTGGGAATTGGATTTGACCAAGCAAGAGCTCCGTTTGCATTACCTCATCCATGAGGATTTACGAGGGCGATTGCATTATCAAACAGAAATTTTCCCTTTTAGTCAAAGGTCTTTACTAGAAGTCTTACGGACCCCTTATCTTTCGCAACCCATGCAGCAAATGGCAGTCGATCTCGATCGTACATTTTTAACCTATATACAGCAGCAGCTCTTTTACCGTCACCCAAAGTGGATGAGGCTTCAGGAAGAACTCTATTTGCAGGGACACCATCTAATGGAACTGGGGCTGGATTACTTTTATCCTCTTTGTCGTCCAATCCTTTCACAGAACTTGCTTCAAATTGAAGAGGATGTAGAAGATTACTACCAGCAGTTTATGACCTATTATCAGTCGCAAGGGATCCAACCTGTTCAGATCCTTTATCCCCCACGTTTTTATGCTCAGCAGAAAAGCTAACTTTCTAAGATAGAAATCCTCCCGAAATGTTCATTTTTATGCTAAAATAGTACCATTGGAGGATTAATCGAAATGGTAAAACAACGTAATGAAATTGATGAAAAATACCAATGGGATTTGTCGACAATTTTTGCGACAGATCAAGCTTGGGAAGAAGAAGCAGCTAGCTTAGCTGCAGATATTAAAGCAGCTAGCCACTATGCTGGCCATTTGTTGGATTCAGCGCAAACGCTTTTGGATACAACCAATGCATATTTGGAATTGAGCCGTCGTTTAGAAAAGGTCTACGTCTATGCTCATATGAAAAATGACCAAGACACACGAGTGGCTAAATACCAAGAGTACCAATCAAAAGGGATGTCGCTTTATAGCTTGTTGGGTGAAACCTTTGCCTTCTATGAGCCTGAATTCATGGCCATTACAGATGAGCAGTACAAGGCTTTTGTGAGTGAGGTTCCAGCCTTGGAACAATATGGTCATTATTTTGATCGTTTGCTAGAGAAAAAAGAACATGTCTTGTCTCAAAAAGAAGAGGAATTACTTGCAGGAGCTGGTGAGATCTTTGCGGCAGGTGGTGAAACTTTTGAAATCTTGGACAATGCAGATATTGTTTTCCCAACTGTGCATGATGACAAGGGCGAAGAAGTTCAATTAACCCATGGAAACTATATTTCTTTGGTAGAATCAAAAGATCGTGCTGTTCGTAAAGAAGCTTACGAAGGCCTCTACAAGGTTTATGAACAGTACCAACATACCTATGCTAAAACCTTGCAAACCAATGTGAAAGTTCACAACTTCAATGCCAAAGTTCGCAAATTCTCATCTGCCCGTGAAGCAGCCCTTTCTGAAAACTTTGTACCAGAAAGTGTTTATGATAGCTTGGTAGCAGCTGTGAACAAACATTTGCCACTCTTGCAACGCTATGTGCAATTGCGTTCAAAAATTCTTGGAATCTCAGACTTGAAGATGTACGATATGTATACGCCATTATCCGATACAGACTACAAGTTTACCTATGAAGAATCATTGGCCAAAGCAGAAGAAGTCTTGGCTGTTTTGGGTGAGGACTATCTTTCTCGTGTGAAACGTGCCTTTAGCGAACGGTGGATCGACGTGCATGTCAACCAAGGAAAACGCTCAGGTGCCTATTCAGGTGGTTCTTATGATACCAATGCCTTCATGTTGTTGAACTGGCAAGATACATTGGATAATCTCTTCACCTTGGTGCATGAAACTGGTCACAGTATGCATTCTAGCTATACCCGTGAAACCCAGCCGTATGTTTATGGAGACTACTCTATTTTCCTTGCTGAAATTGCCTCTACAACCAATGAAAATATCTTGACAGAACGTCTCCTAGAAGAAGTAGAAGACGATGTAACTCGTTTTGCTATTTTGAATCACTTCTTGGATGGCTTCCGTGGAACCGTCTTCCGTCAAACTCAGTTTGCCGAATTTGAGCATGCTATCCATAAAGCAGACCAAGAAGGTACCGTTTTGACTAGTGAATTCTTGAACAACCTCTATGCAGAACTCAATGAGAAATACTACGGTCTTTCAAAAGAAGACAACCCTGAAATCCAATATGAATGGGCTCGTATTCCTCACTTCTACTATAACTACTACGTTTTCCAATATTCAACAGGTTTTGCAGCAGCTTCAGCTCTAGCTGAAAAAATCGTTCATGGAACCCAAGAAGATCGTGACAAATATATCGACTACTTGAAGGCTGGAAACTCTGATTATCCACTAAATGTCATCCGCAAAGCAGGTGTAGATATGGAAAAAGAAGACTATTTGGACGCAGCCTTTGCAGTCTTTGAACGTCGTTTGAATGAATTTGAAGCCCTAGTAGAAAAATTAGGACTCGCATAAAATGGTAGAGTCTTATAGTAAAAATGCCAACCACAATATGCGTCGGCCAGTCGTTAAAGACGAGATCGTTGACTTTATGCGGACCCGTCAAAAGCCGGTAGCTGGTGCCCTGAAGGAATTAGAAGCATTCGCCCGCAAGGAAAATATTCCCATCATCCCGCATGAAACGGTAGCATACTTTAGACTACTCTTGCAAGCTTTACAACCAAAGAAAATCCTTGAAATTGGGACAGCAATTGGTTTTTCAGCTCTCTTAATGGCTGAACATGCTCCCAATGCACAAATTACCACTATTGATCGGAATGAAGAAATGATTGGTTTTGCTAAGGAAAATCTGGCTAAATACGATCAGAGAAAGCAAATCACCTTGCTTGAAGGAGATGCAGTAGATGTCTTGCAGGATTTAACAGAGACCTATGACTTTGTCTTTATGGACTCTGCTAAGTCTAAGTACATCGTCTTTTTGCCACGGATTCTCGAACTCTTAGAGGTTGGGGGAGTCGTGGTATTGGATGATATTTTCCAAGGAGGAGATGTTGCCAAGGACATCATGGAAGTGCGTCGTGGGCAACGAACCATTTACCGGGGGCTTCAAAATCTCTTTAATGCGACTCTCAATCATCCAGATTTGACCGCTAGTTTGGTGCCACTTGGAGATGGTATTTTGATGATTCGTAAAAATGCAGAGACGGTAACCTTGCCAGATCCTAGCTCTTTTTAGGTAAATTTAAGGTATTCTCTCTAATTTGTGGTAAAATAGAAGAAGTTTAAAAAGGAACGGAGAATAATTTTCATGAAGAAAAAACTTGTAGCAGGTGCTGTGACCTTGCTATCAGTCGTAACGCTAGCAGCATGTGCCAATGGCACAAACAAAGACGTCGTGACCATGAAAGGGGACACGATTACAGTTTCTGATTTCTATGATGAAATCAAAACAAACCAAGGAGCTCAACAAGTTCTTTTCCAAATGACCATCAATAAAGTCTTTGAAAAAGAATATGGATCAAAAGTTTCTGATAAAGAAGTCGATAAAGAATTGGCTAAACAAAAGAAACAATTAGGCAACCAATTCGATGCATACTTGGCGCAACAAGGTTTGACGGAAGAAACAGCGAAGAAACAAATCCGCAGCAATATGTTGTTGGAATATGCAGTTAACCAAGCAGCTAAGAAAGATATCAAAGAGTCTGACTACAAGGCGGCTTTTGAATCTTACACACCAGAAGTAACAGCACAAATTATCAAGTTGGATTCAGAAGATAAAGCAAAAGAAGTGTTGGAAGCAGCTAAAGCGGAAGGTGCAGACTTTGCCCAAATCGCCAAAGACAATTCAACAGATACTGCTACAAAAGACAAAGGTGGCGAAGTCAAGTTTGATTCAGGAACAGCAGATATTCCATCTCAAGTCAAAGAAGCTGCCTTTAAGTTGGATGAAAATGGGATTTCAGATGTGATCACAGTTTCAGCAGGTCAAAACTATTCTGCTAGCTACTATATTGTCAAATTGAATAAGAAGACAGAAAAAGGTTCTGACTGGAAGAAATACGAAAAACGTTTGAAAGAGATCATTGTTGACGGTCGTAAGCAAGATACTAACTACATCCGTAGCATTATTGCAAAAGCGATGACCAATGCCAATATCAAGGTCAAAGATGATGCCTTCAAATCAACCTTCAACCAATATTTGCAAAATATCGGTGTTCAAACAAGTGATAGCAGCTCATCATCTAAAAAATAGTTGACGGTTCCTTTTGGAACTTGTATAATGAAATAGTTGAGAATAAATCATTGTTACTCGGAATCAGAGAAGTGGCGGGGGGGGGGGCCATGGAAGAGAAAAGATTTTTTTACTCGGCTGAGACAAATGCATATAAAAAGAAGAAAGAAAAGTTTATTGAATGAAAGGGGGAACGCGGGTTTTTGCCCCTTGTTTTGTGGGTTTTTTTTTTTTTTTTGGGGGGTTTCTGGAGCTTTTTAAAGGAGATCAAAAGATGCGAACCTATCAAGTGAAACAAAAATTTCGATTGGGTGGCGAGCGGTTCGATATCAAAGATGAGTTGGGAAATGTTGAGTACCAGGTTGAGGGATCTTTTCTTAAGATTCCCAAGACTTTTACCATCTACGATAAGAATGGACAAGAAGTGAGCCACATTACTAAAAAAACAATCAGCCTTCTTCCTAAGTTTGTGGTTGAGTTGAAGGATGGGGACCGCTTTTTTATCCATAAAAAGCTGACGCTCTTCAGGGATAAATACGATATCGAAGATTTGGGACTTCGGGTACAAGGAAATATCTGGGACCTAGAATTCAAATTATTCGATGATCGGGATCAAATCGTCGCTGAGATTAGCAAGGAACTCTTTCATCTAACCTCTACCTACCAAGTATCGGTGTATGAGGATGAATACGCTGATTTAGTCATCTCACTTTGTGTCGCCATCGATTATGTCGAAATGTTAGAAGCTGGCGCAAATTAAGCTTAAAAAAATTAGGAGAAAAATATGAAACAATTATCTAGTGCACAAGTTCGTCAAATGTGGCTTGATTTCTGGGCAAGCAAAGGTCACTCTGTAGAACCATCTGTTAGCTTGGTTCCTGTAAACGACCCTACACTTTTGTGGATTAACTCAGGGGTTGCCACTCTTAAGAAATACTTCGATGGAACCATCAAACCTGAAAATCCACGGATTACAAATGCTCAAAAAGCCATCCGTACCAATGATATCGAAAACGTAGGGAAGACTGCTCGTCACCATACCATGTTTGAAATGTTGGGGAACTTCTCAATCGGAGATTATTTCCGTGATGAAGCCATTACGTGGGCTTATGAACTTTTGACAAGCCCTGAATGGTTTGATTTCCCTAAAGACAAACTTTACATGACCTATTACCCTGACGACAAGGATTCATACAACCGTTGGATCGCTGTTGGTGTAGATCCAAGTCACTTGATCCCAATCGAAGACAACTTCTGGGAAATCGGTGCGGGGCCTTCTGGACCAGATACAGAAATCTTCTTTGACCGTGGAGAAGCCTTTGACCCTGAAAATATCGGTCTTCGTCTGCTTGCAGAAGATATCGAAAACGACCGTTACATCGAAATCTGGAACATTGTCTTGTCACAATTTAACGCTGACCCTGCTGTTCCTCGTAGTGAGTACAAGGAATTGCCACACAAGAACATTGATACGGGTGCAGGTTTGGAACGTTTGGTAGCCGTTATCCAAGGGGCCAAGACTAACTTTGAAACAGACCTCTTCATGCCAATCATTCGTGAAGTGGAAAAGATGTCTGGTAAAACCTATGATCCAGATGGCGATAACATGAGCTTCAAGGTGATTGCTGACCACATCCGTTCGCTTTCATTTGCGATTGGTGATGGGGCTCTTCCAGGTAATGAAGGACGCGGTTACGTTCTTCGTCGTCTCCTCCGTCGTGCTTCCATGCATGGGCAAAAATTGGGGATTGAAGGAACCTTCTTGTATAAATTGGTTCCAACCGTTGGGAAGATCATGGAAAGTTACTACCCAGAAGTACTTGAAAAACAAGACTTTATCGAAAAAATTATCAAGAGTGAAGAAGAGTCATTTGCTCGTACTTTGAATTCTGGTCAACACTTTGCCCAAACCATCGTTGAAGACTTGAAAGCCAAAGGTCAAACAGTGATTGCTGGTCAAGATGTCTTTAAACTTTATGATACATACGGATTCCCAGTAGAATTGACAGAAGAAATCGCTGAAGAAGCTGGAATGACAGTCGATCGTGAAGGTTTTGAAGCAGCTATGAAGGAACAACAAGAACGGGCGCGTGCATCTGCTGTCAAAGGTGGATCTATGGGGATGCAAAATGAAACCCTTCAAAACATTACAGTTGAAAGTAGCTTCAACTACAATGCCAGCCAATTGCCTTCTAAGTTGGTGGCTATCGTAGCGGACAATGCAGAAGTAGAAGCTGTATCTGAAGGGACTGCATCACTGATCTTTGCAGAAACTCCATTCTATGCTGAAATGGGTGGACAAGTTGCGGACCATGGTCAAATCTTGGATGCTGCAGGAAACGTCGTAGCGACAGTGACAGATGTTCAAAAAGCACCAAATGGACAACCACTTCATACTGTTGAAGTTCTTGCTCCTCTTGCCTTGAACCAAGAATACACCTTGGCGATCGATACCAATCGTCGTCATCGTGTTATGAAGAACCACACTGCAACTCACTTGCTCCATGCGGCTCTTCACAATATCCTTGGTAACCATGCAACCCAAGCAGGATCTCTTAACGAAGTAGAATTCCTTCGCTTTGACTTCACCCACTTCCAAGCCGTAACTCCAGAAGAATTGCGTGCTATTGAGCAACAAGTCAATGAAAAGATTTGGGAAGCGATCGCAGTCGAAACGATTGAAACAGATATCGATACTGCTAAAGAAATGGGAGCTATGGCCCTCTTTGGTGAGAAATACGGTAAGGAAGTTCGCGTAGTCACTATCGGGGACTACTCTGTTGAGCTCTGTGGTGGTACCCACGTAGGCAATACTTCTGAAATTGGTCTCTTCAAGATTGTCAAAGAAGAAGGGATCGGATCAGGAACTCGTCGTATCTTGGCAGTGACTGGTAAGGAAGCCTTTGAAGCTTATCGTGAACAAGAAGATGCTCTGAAAGCAGTCGCAGCAACTTTGAAAGCTCCTCAACTCAAAGAAGTACCTCACAAGGTTGAAGGACTTCAGGAACAACTCCGTCAGTTGCAAAAAGAAAATGCAGAATTGAAGGAAAAAGCAGCAGCAGCGGCAGCAGGGGATGTCTTCAAGAATGTTCAAGAAGCAAATGGACACCGTTACATTGCCAGCCAAGTTTCTGTATCAGATGCAGGTGCTCTTCGTACCTTTGCGGATAACTGGAAACAAAAAGATTACTCTGACGTCCTTGTTCTTGTCGCAGCCATCGGTGACAAGGTCAATGTCCTTGTAGCTAGCAAGACAAAAGAGGTCCATGCAGGTAATGTGATCAAAGAATTGGCTCCAATCGTCGATGGACGTGGTGGTGGTAAACCAGACATGGCCATGGCAGGAGGAAGCAACCAAGCTAAAATCCAAGAATTGTTGGATGCTGTAGCAGGTAAATTGTAATCTAGAGAAGATCTACCCTCGGGTAGGTCTTTTTGTTTGTGTATTTTTTTATATATGGCTTGACTATTTTTGAAAATGTGATAAACTGATATCCTTTATCCATTGAGGAAGTGTCAGGACATGAGTGGTTTATTCGTACAAAAGTCGGACTATGCTTTAGGTCTATCTGAATACAGAATTATCGTGAAAAATGGGAATGGTGAAATTTTCAGGGAGAGCTAGAAAAGGAGCTATTTGAAAAAGAGGAGGATGATGCTGTCATATGAACAGATGAGGGAAGTGAAATCTTTATCCGAGGTATGAGGGAAAGGATGCTGGAAAATCATCCATATGTTCAAGGTATAGCAAACGTTACAGTTTTTTCTATACTGCTGATCAGCAAATCAAAAGCTTGATCAGGTCGTTTGAGGAGCTAGGTCCTCAATCTTATCGAATATGTGATACAGGAGATAACTAATGGGATTATTCTATCGTTTATCAGGAGATGAGAAAGAGTTCGCCAAGAAAAAGTCTCTCTTTTGCTTGATTATCTACGATATCACCAGCAATAAACGGAGATTGAAATTGTCTAAACTACTAGAGGGATTTGGGGTTCAAGTGCAACGCTCCTGTTTTGAGGTAGATTTAGAGGGCTCTAGTTATCAGCTCTTACTTGGTGCTCTTCAAGATTTTTATGATGCCAAGCAAGAGGACAACATTATCATCTATGTCGGTAGTCGGGAGGAAACTGTTCGTTTGAATAGTGATGAGGGCTCAGTAGAACGTGAAGATTGTTTGTTCTTCTAGCTGAAAGCTCTCGTAAAATATGGTATACTTAAGATAGTTTCCAGGTAGGAACTATCTTGTGTGTTGATTTCCTTTTGGGGTACAAGATATGGGGTAGGAACCCACCCAACCCTCGCGAGGGGACGGAAACTATACCTCTTTAGGGTATCTTACTTCTTTTGTAGTATTGTGGAAACCCACCCATACCTCGCGAGGGGACGGAAACTTTCCATTGTATACCTTCCCTATAATGCTCACTGTAGGAACCCACCCATACCTCGCGAGGGGCCGGAAACGCTTAGGCTCTGGTTTAGGTTCAGGCTTAGGCTCTGATTGTAGGAAACCACCTATACCTCGAGAGGGGCCGGAAACGTTGTGTCATTTTATGTTTCCTCCTTAAATGACTTGTAGGAGACCACCTATACCTCGAGAGGGGACGGAAACTAAACATGAACCGTTACACCTTTAGGGTCTTCCACGTAGGAAACCACCCATACCTCGATAGGGGCCGGAAACTTGAATACATCAATTGGTTTGACCTTGTGCTTCAGTAGTACCCCACCCATACCTCGACAGGGGCCGGAAACCCAAAGGGACTTTTTTATTCTCTGCCAGCTAACCGGTAGTACCCCACCCATACCTCGAGAGGGGACGGAAACACTACATCCAATCTTTCTCTATGTGGACCTTCGTCT
>CABSQC010000009.1 GCA_902479835.1 uncultured Streptococcus sp.
GAATTGAAAACCGTCCTGAACAATCCAGTGGACAAAATTAGATAAAGAAACTCAAGGTCCACTCAATACCGCGTAGAACCGTCAAAAAGTGTGACTTAGTCCCATTAAAGCATCAGTTGCTATCTAGAGGCTCTTTTGTTACACTACTAATATGAATACACCGATCAAACCAAAATTACAACGATTTCAAACAGCCACTGCCTTTGCCTGTCCTATCTGTCAACTGGACCTAGAACTTGTGGGGACCAGTTTTAAATGTCCCAAGGGCCATTCTTTTGATTTGGCGAAATTTGGCTATGTCAACCTGGCTCCCCAGATCAAACAATCAAAGGACTATGACAAGGAAAATTTCCAGAATCGCCAGCTGATCCTAGAAGCAGATTTTTATGAGCCGATTCTAACAGCGATCGGACAAAAAATTCCGACCAGCGATGCCAGAATTCTAGATATCGGTTGCGGAGAAGGCTATTACTCCCGAAAACTACAAGAAGCCTATCCCAAGGCTACTTTCTATGCATTTGATCTTTCCAAGGAATCTGTGCAACTAGCTGCCAAAAGTGACGCTAGCTGGAAGGTCAATTGGTTTGTAGGAGATTTGGCTCATTTACCCATTCAATCTAAAAGTATGGAGGTCATCTTAGACATCTTCTCCCCGGCTAATTACGCTGAATTTGAACGTGTCTTAAAGGCTGAAGGGGTCATCATTAAGGTCGTCCCAACCTCTTCTCATCTGAAAGAAATTCGTCAGTTGGCCCAAGATCAATTGACCAAGCAATCTTACTCCAATCAGGAAATTTTGGAGCACTTTGAAGACCACTGCCAGATCCTCTCATCCGAAACAGTCAGCCTTACCAAGAGTTTAACTCCCGAAGAACGCCAGGCGCTCCTCGCCATGACCCCCCTTCTATTTCACGTTGACCAAGAAAAAATCGACTGGACCCAACTCACAGAAATCACCATTGAAGCTGAGCTGCTGGTTGGGAAAATCAAGATACAAAGGACATAAAATACAAAGTAAAAAGGCTGAGACAAATCGTCTCAGCCTTTTACTCATCTTCTGCATGCTCTGTCATGACTTGTAAGCGATAGGTTTTAGGCGATTTTCCACAGAGTTTGCGGAAAACTTTGTAGAAATAGCCAACATTACTGTAACCGACCTTGTAGCAGATATCTTCAATACTATCATTGGTCGATAAGAGGAGCTGCTGGGCAGCCTTGATCCGCTGTTTGTTGAGGAGTTCTGCGAAAGTCGCATTGGTTTCTCGTTTAATCAATTGGCCTAAATAGACTGGATTGATAAAGAGACCCTGACTGATGTCCTTGAGTGTCAGCTCTTTTTGGTAATCACGGCTAATCACTTGGAGGACACTCGCTACATTTTCATTCATCCGATAGTGGGATAAGAAACGGGACAACTCTTCCTGGATAAAGCCAATCATCTCGCTAAAAGTGGCAGTTTCTTGGACTTTCTTGACTACATCAGCTAAATTATCACCTTGCAGGTATTCAAACAAATGAAAGACATCCATCAAAAATTGGATAAAGAGCTGCTTGGTCAGTGAGACCTTAGGGGTCTTCTCAAGGATCATTTTTTCTAACCAGTCCAGTTCTTCTAAGATCTGTTGGATATTTCCTTGCATGATCACCCGATAGGCCGGCTCGTAGTAATGGAAGACTTCTTCATCTTGATTGAGAGGGGTCGCCCCATAAAAGAGGCTCCGCTCCACTAGATCCTTAAATTGATGAAAGTGCTCCTTATACGGAGGTTCAAAGGCCTTCTCAATCATGGCTTCTTCTTCCTGATCCGAGATAAAGAGTTGAAGATTTTGCCCAAGAACTTGATAAGACGAGCTGATAAAGCCTTTTTTCTCCTTAGCGACTCCAATCCACAATGAGTTCCGACCTGCGATATAGCGACAAAACTCTTCCTCAGAGATATCATCGTGAATCAAACGGTCGGCCAACTCTTGGCTTGGTTGCTGGATTTTATGCTGAATTTTTTCTAGGATATTGCCCATCTCCACCTTATTGACAGGTTTGAGCAGGTAGTCTGCCACGCGCAAATTGAGAGCTGTCTTGACGTATTCAAAATCCTGATAGCCTGACATAATGATAAAGGCAGCATCTGGGATCAAATCCTTCATCTCAGCAATCATCTGAAGTCCAGTTTTCCCAGGCATATTGACATCCGTGATCACCACATCTACCGGATACTCTCGCACATAATCAAGGGCCTGGTCTGCATCTTCTGCAGTTGCGACCACTTCCATATTCCAGTGGTCAAAGGGGATTAATTTTTTTAACCCTTCTGTAATCATATACTCATCGTCTACTAATAAGACTTTGTACATTCTGTCTCCTTTATTCATCTTGAATGGTTATCGTATAGGTCACTCCATGGTGAGGTTGGGAGAAAACTTGGATATGGTAGCGATCTCCAAAATAGAGTAGCATGCGTTCATGGACATTGACAATTCCGATGGACTGCCGACCACTCTTTTCTTCGATTTCTGAGCGTGGATTGCGATTGGCTAGCATCTCTTGAATGCTTTCTAGCTGTTCTTCTTTCATCCCGCGCCCATTATCAGTGATCAAGATGATGACCTGCCCTTCTCCTTGCAATACCTTGACACTGATCACATTGTCCTTGCGTTTATGGTCCACCCCATGCGCAAAATAGTTCTCGACCAAAGGCTGGATGGTGAATTTTGGAATTTTCATTTTTTCCAAACCTGGATCGATCTTAAAGCCATAGGCAATCGATTTGGGATAACGTACCATGCAGAGGTAGCTGTATTTGCGACAAAATTCGAGCTCATTTTCAACCGTCGTCACTCGCTCATCTGAGATATTATTGCGCAAAAGACTACTAAACTCATAGATAATATCACCCAATTCATCCTGCTCTTGCATGACGGCATACATCCGGATAAATTCCAGTGTATTGTACATGAAATGGGGATTGATCTGGGCTTGTAAGGCCCGCATATTGGCATCTTTTTGGCTGAGCTGCAACTGGTAGATATCCCGAATGTTCTTGTCCATATTGTCTAACATGGTATTGATCATATTACCAATGACCAAAAGTTCTTGGTCCTTCGTCGAAGTATCAATCCGACGTTCACTATCGCCTTGACTGATCTGATTCATGGTATCGACCAAATCGAGGACTTGACGCCGGTAATTTTTGAAAATCTGCCGTAATAACAAGTACAGGATCAAGAAAATCAGGAAGGCAATGGAGAGAAAAGTGGTCAGGTTAGCTAGACCCTTCTTGACCAAATAACTTTCAGAAACGACGACATCCACCTTGTAGCCATAGATCGTGCTACGGGTTTGCCATTTAACATCTTTTGCTTGCTCCTTATCCCCTTCATGGTACATTTCTTTCCCAAAGGGCGTGAAGATCCTCACAGCAACCGGTAGATCTCCTCTAGCATTGTCAATCGCTGCCGTCAAAATTTCCTGGTCCAGAGTCATATAGGCAATCCCAACTCCAGCACCCGTAGTCGGATCTGTCAAAGGAACCGGAATGGCTGTCGCAGGAGCCTTGTAATGGTCCGCTGAAACTTGCTTACCCCCCTTCGATTGCCGGGTAGAGACAAATACTGTCTTGTAATCCGACAAGGTGACATCGATCCCCTCGATGTTTTTATTGCTCAAATAGAGACTGTCAATATTCTTATGTAGGGACAATTGGATATAAGAAGGAAACTGGGCATTCAATCGCCAAGTCTCATACTCCGATGGTGACAAGGTAAAATAGCGATAAACCCCTTCTAACTTAGCAGGGTTTTCAACGAGACTACGCCCTTCTTGTGTGACCCGCTGATAAGAGGTCTCGAGATCCGTCACGACTTCAGTCAAGACCCGTTGGGCGATCCGATCGGCTTCAGCTTGCTGGTTTTTCCAAGAGATCCCCGCTACGACGAGACCCATAATGGTCAAAATGACCACCATGACATAGGCGTAGAATTTTAAAAGCGTACTTAACCAGATTTTTTTCATCGTTAGGATACCAATTTTTCGTGGATATTTTGATAAACAGGGTCAAAGATATCATTGACAAAGAAATGCCAGACACCGATCAAGACGAAAAAGAGAAGGGCTGGCATATAGTAGCTAATGACGCCAAGTAGCGCTGTTCCAAGGATGAGCTTCAGAACCGGACGAATGTCCAGCAACATTCCGATCAAACTGAGCTTGATACTGTTGGCATAAGAGAGAACAAAATGCACTTGCAATTTCAAATAAACGGCGTAAGCTAGAGGCGCAACCAAGAGGAAAACTAGATTAAACAGGAGAACCAAAATTTGGAAGAAATTTAAGTGAGGAATCTGGATCATGAGGTACATGCCATAGAGGAGGATTCCTTCAATGGCAAAGAAGGTGTAAAAGACTTGATTGGCCGGAACAAGATTTTCTTTGAAGAGTTCCCAAGCGCGTGACCAATGATAGTCCTTGTAGGTCATGCCATTTTCCGCATAGAGGCTCATGATAGTGGCACTGGCTGGTCCTACTCCTAGAAGGATGGCCCCACAGATCGTCAAGACCCAAAAAATCCCTGTTACCAGCATAGCAACATAGACTCTCGTAAAAATGAACTCGATGATTTTCCCCATCATTCAGCCTCTTTTCCAATTAGTGATTCTATTATACCATAAAAATAAAACGCTTTCCCCCTATTTGCATTGGTAAATTGAAATATTGATTTTCATTTACAGGATTCATTTTCATAAAAACACAAAAAGGCTATGGAGATCCCTCCAAAGCCTTTTCACACGACCTATTTCTTATTTTTTAGAAGCAAGGTATTCGTCGTATTGTTTTTGCATTTCATCAAGCACTTTTTGGTAAGCACCTTCTGATTTCAATTTTTCAAGCATCTTAGGAACTTCTACTTCAGGATCCACAGTACCAGTATTGATAGCACCTGCGAATTGGTTCAAAGTATTTGTAAGAGCTGTGATTTCTGATTTCACTTTATCTGTGTTAAAGATGAAACCAAGTGCTGGAGATTCTTTTGCAGTTTCCAAGTCTTTCTTAGATTGTGCAATTTGTTCATCTGTTACGTTTTCGTTGATGTAAAGAATCCAGTTGTTACCAGTGTTCCATCCAGACATGTGAGTGTTTCCGTTGTAGCCATCCAAGACTTTAACACGGTTTTCTTTGCCGTCAACTTTTTCCCAGTTCTTGCCTTCTGGTCCATAAACAAGGCCGTTCAAGAGTTCTGGATTAGTGTTCAAAAGGTTCAACACTTCCATTGCTTTTTCTTTGTTCTTAGAGTTGTTTGAGATAACAAAGTTAGCTACTTGAGTGGTGTTGTTCTTCTTGTAAAGTTCAGTAAATGGTTTGATGTCGATCTTACGGTTTGCTACACGAGTAAGCAAGCTGTTACCGTAGTCAGCTGGTCCTACTGTTTCTTCACGAACCAACCAAGTATCTTGAGAAAGGTCATATCCAGTATCGCTTGTAGCTACGTCTTTTGGAATATATCCTGCTTCGTAGTATTTATGAAGAGTCTTCAAGTTTTCTACATAACGAGGGATTGTGTAACGGTCAACGATCTTCGTAGTGTCACCTTTCAAGTCAACAACGAATGGAAGTCCATCAACAGCTACATAGTCGAAGTCATCTGAAGGTCCACCGTAGCTCTTGTTCATGGCAAATGGAACAACGTTTGGATCTTTTTCTTTAATGGCTTTCAAGACTGGTTCAAGAGAAGCATAGTCTTTGACGTTTGAGATGTCGATACCATATTTTTCAACAAGTGGTCCGTTGAAGGCAAAGTTTTGAGAAGATGCAACGTTGGCTGCTACTGGAACAGCATAGATCTTGCCATTTACAGTGTTCCCTTTGATGTATGCTGGGTCAAGTGCTTTGTAAAGTTCTTTCCCTTCTTTCTTGTACAATTCTGTCAAGTCAGCATAGGCACCTTTTTGAGCATTGATAACGTAGTTGTTGGCAAAGGCAATATCATAGTTTTCACCAGATGAGATGATGACGTTCATTTTTTGTGCGTAGTCACCCCAACCAAGATATTGGATATCCAATTTTGCGCCAACTTTCTTTTCAATGATCTTGTTGGCATTTTTAAGAAGAACATCCAAGTTATCTGGTTTGTCACCGATTTGGTACATCTTGATGATTGGTTTACCATCTTCAGTTGTTGCTGATTTCTTGTTGTTCCCTGTAAGGCTTCCACAAGCAGCAAGAGTAGCTCCAAGAGCAATGACACTAGCAGATGCTAACGCGTATTTTTTCCAATTTTTCATAAGAAAAATCTCCTTTATGTTATTTTCTTTTTAGACTAAGTTATGAGTTGAAAATCTTGACGATTTTCACTTGTTTTCCTATTCTTTCACACCACCGATGGTCAAGCCTTTTACAAAGTAGCGTTGGAAGAATGGATAGAGAATGGCGATTGGCACTGTTGCCACAACCACCATAGCCATACGTCCTGTTTCCCGTGGGATGGATTGTACAGCTCCTGCCAATTGGCCGGATACCCCGACATTTTTAGCGATGTAATCCATATTGTTTTGGATTTGCATCAAGAGGTATTGCAATGGGTAAAGGTTGTCACTCTTAATATAGAGAAGGGCGTTGAACCAGTCGTTCCAGAATCCTAAAGCGGTGAAGAGACTAATAGTCGCAATCCCTGGTAGAGAGAGTGGCAAGCAAATTTGGAAGAAAATCCGTGTTTCACTTGCTCCATCGATCCGAGCAGATTCAAGAATGGCTTCTGGAATGGTCCGTTTAAAGAAAGTCCGCATCAAGATGATGTTGAATGGACTAAGCAACATTGGGATGATCAAAGCCCCGATGGTATCACCCAATTGCAAGAGTTGAGTGGTAACAATATAGCCCGGTACCAACCCTGCACTAAAGAGCATACTAAGGAGTGAAAATACGGTAAAGAACTTGCGGTATTTAAAGGTACTCCGTGAGATAGCATAAGCATAGGTTGTTGTGATAAAGACATTACATGCTGTTCCCACAATAGTCACAAACAAGGTAATGAAGAGGGCTTGCAAGATTTTGTCTTTGAACTGTACCAAGAAAAGGTAACCATCAAATCCAAATTTTGCTGGCCAGAATTGGAATCCATGGACTGCCAAACTTTGTTCGTCTGTCAAAGAGATCATGACAACGAAGATGAAGGGAAGTACACAGGTCAATCCGACTAAGGTCAACAACAAGGTAAAGAAGAAGTTGCTCTTCTTACTGAAAGAATGGATCCCGACATTATCAATTTTTTCTTTTTGAATGGTTGATTTTTTCATACGATCCTCCTTTCTAGAAGAGAGCGGCATTCTTATCAATGCGACGGGCAATGATATTTGAGATTAAAACAAGAACCAAACCTACTACCGATTGGTAAAGACCGGCTGCTGCTGTCATCCCGATATCCCCTGACTTGGTCAAACCGTTGTAGACATAAACATCAATAACGTTGGTCACACTATAAAGCGCTCCAGCATTATGCGGGATTTGGTAGAAGAGACCGAAGTCTGCTCGGAAGATATTTCCGACTGCAAGAATAGTCAAGACAGTAATCAAGGAAGACAACTGAGGAATGGTGATGTTGCGAATGCGTTGCCACTTAGACGCACCATCCACGGTCGCTGCTTCATAGTAAGTTGGGTCAATTCCCATGATGGTTGCATAGTACATGACACTGCTATAACCAAAGCCTTTCCAAATTCCTAAGAAGAGGAGAAGCGCTGGCCAGATCCACAATTCTGAATAGAAATTGATGGCCTTCATGCCAAGTGAAGTTAAGATGTGGTTGACCAATCCTTTGTCCACGTTCAGGAAGGCATCAGTGAAGAAGCTGATGATAACCCATGATAGGAAGTATGGGAAGAGCATGGAGGTTTGAAGCACCTTGACCACTCTTTTTGATCTCAACTCACTAAAGATGATGGCGATCCCAACGGAAACAATCAATCCTAAGAAGATAAATCCTAAGTTGTACAAGACCGTATTTCTTGTAATAATGTAGGCATCTTTGGAACTAAAGAGGAACTTGAAGTTGTCAAAGCCAACCCATTTACTCTTCATGACACTGTCGATGAAGCCCTCTCCTGTAATATGATAGTCCTTAAATGCTACGATATTCCCAAAAACCGGAATATAGAAGAATAAGATTAACCACGCTGCACCAGGTAAGACCATTAAAAGAAAAATGAAATTTTCTCTCAGAGTCCTTACAAACTTTTTCATTTAACTCCCCCCTTTGAGCCTTGAGCGTGTTTTTGCTTTGGTAGCGTTTACATTCCCTATTATAAGATAGCCCATTTCTATTTTCAAACTCCTAATTATAGAAAAAATTCTACAAATTTATGACATAGCTTTAAAAAAGGAGTAGAAAAGGGCGATTGTAAACACAGCTCCTCTTCTACTCCTATCCACCGTGGATAAGACATCTGTCATCCAACTTGGCATTTTTTACGTTGTATAAATAGTTGAGGCTGTTGCAATGGTATGCCATTGATTAGCCGTTGTGGCTGCGAAATCCTTGTCTCCGTAGAAATCGTTGAATGGCAAAATCTCTACTTCCAACTCATCGATACGTGAGATAGAGCCAACTAGATAGTCCTCCATACGGCTTTCAGCGCGCTGGATCCGTTGCAAGAGCCCACCCATACGGATATCTACTGTATCCAAGCCAAAGACCTTGTTTTCTTTCAGCCATTGGTGGCTAAAGAGCTTGTGGAAAGTTTCAATCTGGCTTCTTAATTTGGGTAATTCTTCCCTAGCAATTTGTTGCAAGCTCTCTTTATCACCTGCTTGATAGGCTTGACGAATGCGTCGCCCCACATCTACTTTACTACTTAAAATGGCATTCAACTGTGCCTGAGTTTCGAAAAGATAGGCGTAGACTCCAGCTTTTTCTTTAATGTCAGAAAGAGTCTCAGCTGCCTTGGCAAAGTGAGGTTTGTCCTGTTCAGGTGTCATGTGCTTGTCAAGAATTGGGCAGAGAACATCCTGATAAAAAACATAGCGGTTAGGATTAATCCCACTGAGATTATCTGGTAGATCTGGCAAGAGATTGGCAAGATCAAGTTGCATGAAGTCCTCAACGGATAGACCTGTATTGGTCTTGAAATGAGCTGACAAACGGTCTAAATCATTGCGGTAGCTGAGTTCTGCCCAGATTTGCAAGCTTGGCAGAATAGAGAACTGAGCTGTTTCACCACCATTGTCTCCCCAACCAGTCACAATGACTTCTTTGATCTGATTGGCACGGCAGGCTTTGTTTGCTTCGATAGCGATAAGACGACTGAAATGGTTGTGTGGTGTAAAACCAATCCACTTCCAAGCACCACCTGCAAAGGCAATATCCTGGCTAATCTTGTGGTGATTACCGAAGTTACGGTTGTATTTTTCTTCGCTATCCTGATAATAATCCCAGTAAACCAAGGTCACACGGTCTTTGAGACGGTCTAAGTAAATACGAGTTTCTTCTGGAATTTCGACATCACGGTCGTACTGGCCATCTGCTGACATGAGTTTGAAGAACATATCGCTCCACATCTGGCAGTGGAAACCATACTTATCTGCAATATCCAGCACGCGCTCCAAGTGTTGACACATGAGGAGGCTACGGTCCACAACACCGTTTAAGATGAGATAGCGTCCCAAACCAACCAAGTGAGCTTCGTCCATCCCGATATTGACCTTGCGTGTTTGTAGTTTAGACAGAGTAGCAAACATGCCGTCGATTAGGTCGTAAACTTTTTCTTCGCCGATGAGGAGAATGTCCTCTACATCACGAAGTTGCTGAACTTCTTTGACACCCCATTTGACAAAGGCTGATAAGTGGGCCAAGGTCTGGATACAAGGAACAAAAGTCATGTCAAACTGCTGGGCATAGGCTTCGATTTCCTGTAATTCTTCAGCTGAATAAGCCCCACGGAAATAGCCAAAGTAAGGTTGTCCCTCAATCTGATAGGTGTCTTCCATGTAGAGCTCAAAGGTTGAATAACCCATCAGAGCTAAGACTTCAATCATCTGCTTGGCAGATGCGACATTTATCACGGCATTTCGCGAACAGTCCGCCATATAGGCTAAATCTTCATAGGCCGCCTGCTCTTCAATCTCTACCTTGTCCCCTTCTGCTAAAGCTGTTGCTAGCACAGATAAAGCACGATAGAGTTGGTGAGGTTTGCGATAAGTCAATTGATATTCTCCGCCCTCACCCTTGATAGAGATAGAAGCTTGGTCAGACTGAGCGACTGCCACTTCTACCTCTGGTAGAGAAATGTGATGTTTTAATGCTTCAACAGCTTGGGCTTGTTTGGAACTAAGTCCTATAAATCTTACCATTGGTTTTCCTCCTGTAACCAGTTGACAAGGGCACCGTAGAGATTGGCATCTGCCTGGTAGGTGCAAGCTTGAATCACTGGTGCGATTGTATATTCTTCATATCTTTCCACAAAGGCGTCTACTGCTTTTTGCACCCCTCTGATAAAATCAGGGTTCTGACTGATAGAGCCACCTAGGCTAATGACATCTGGGTCGATTAGGTACTGAATATTGAGGAGTCCTTGAGCTAGATTACGATTCATACGCTCAATGGCTTCTTGACAAAGAGCATTGCCTGCTGCGGCCTCTTGGTACACCTTGCGGCCATCCCAATCGGTTTGACCAGATTTTTCGATGACATAGCGAACCATGTTCCCTGTAGAAGCTAGTTGCGACCAGTTGTTAAGTTTTTCTGCTGGTTCGATGGTTGTCATGTAGCCAAACTCACCACCCAAACCATGGCGGCCACGGTGAAGCTTACCATTGATAATCATAGCCCCACCAATCCCTGTGCCAATGACAACACAGGCTGCATTTTCAATCTCAGGATGAGCCAGCAGTTCACTAAGTCCAACACAGTTGGCATCATTTTCTAGATGGACAGGGAGTTGGTGATGAGCAAGCGCTTCATACCATGAAAAACCATGGATGTAAGGAATGGCACTGATCCCCTCAATCACCCCGGTTTCTTGATTAACTGCACCTGGCACACTCATAGCAATCCCACGATAGTCCTGTTCTGACAAGCGTTGGTCCAACCAAGCCAATAAATCTTCTAGAGTTTCTGGAGTTGGGGTGCTGGTCTTATCTAAAATCTTTCCATCAGGAGTTAGACTAGCAAACTTAATACCAGTCCCTCCGATATCAATCGTTGCAATTGTCATTGCTTTCACCTGCAAAAAGGAGCGAATCAGCAGTTGGTTCTTACTTTTTCGCTCCTCCTTTCTGTTTGTGTTTACTTTTTGAAATTAAATTTCTTCTTTTTGAATGAGTTCTGTACGAATTTCCTGTGGTGCCAATAATCCTGTATGGATAGGATATGGGCGTTCCAACAAGTCAAGAATGGTTTGTTGTTTTTCAGACACACGGATATTTTCTTGACTCATGTTGTAGTAACGAAGGACATAACCTTCTTCATTCTCAGCCACCTTAAAGGCTGTTGGGCAGACTTGTGGCAAGTTCAGTGCCGGATGGTTAAAGAGGCTACCCGTTGCTGCAATGCTACCCTCTTGTTTTGCAACTTGAAGAGCTGTAAATGGTACCTGGAAGGCTTTGGCACGACGGAAAGCTGAGAAGCGTTCCTCTGCTTGGTGACATTCTACTGCAAATTCAACCTCGATATCCCGCAAGCACTGAGCTTCCGGTGTTGGGAAATAGCCCCAGTCACCGAGTTCGCCTGAAGCACGAAGAAGTGTTATAGCTATAGTGTCGTCTCCAAGGATTTCGTATTCGTGCAACCCTTTATTGGATACGGTCACTCCTTTAACGTCGTCATACAAGCTGACAAAGGCTTGCTGGTGTTGTGGATTTTCAGGATTTTCCCAAGAAGCTGCTGGTTTATTTGGCCGTGTCACAACTTCATAGATGCTTTCAGAATCATTGCTTGGACGTGTGTTATGAGTTTTGACCAAGAGACGGATACGGTGGTCTTTGGCTGTATTGGTGAAGCGCGTCTTGAAGCGAATCTGCGGGTCATCCACAAAGACCGTCATTTCCGTTTCTAGAGGGATGGTTGTCAGCTCTTCTGAGCGACTTGCCTTGCGGTTCATAAACTCGATAATGCCTCTTTGCTCCGCATCCAATTGTTCATCTGCGCTAACTGGAATAGTCAAATCATGTTTGAGCAAAACCTTAGCATAGCGAGCATTGTTTTCTAGAACCTCATAACCTTTCAGTTGAGCAAAGATCGGCTCTGTTCCTTTTGGTTGGAAGTAGATATATTCATTTCCGATATCACCACGATCTTCAAAGCGAAGGAAATCCTCATAAGCCTCATTGGTCGTTTTATCATAGAGGGTCAAACCTTCATCGATACTAAGGGTTACAAATGGTGTATCGATCACCCCATTTTGGAACAGACCATCATGATGAGGTGCTTTACCTTCTAAGAGCTGGAAGGTCGTCCAAGACAAGGCTGCCAAATGAACCGGAACCGTCACGCGCACTTGACGTGCAATATAGGGTTGGCGGAATTTATCCTTAGGCAAGGTATAGCCAAAACTTGCCCCCAAGTCTTCAATCTCAGCTTCTACAAGATGACCGTCTAAATCTTCTACATGATAGTCTGGCAAGATCAAAGTGGCCATTTTCTTGAAGCCTTCTGTCGGATGCAACTCCTTAAATGGACAAACCGCTACATCGACGATCGTGCTGACGGTATCCACCTTATCATGCAAGCCTGTATTGATGACCGTAAAGAGGTGCTCACTCTGCGCTTTTTGAGTTGCTAGTTTGCCCTTCCATTCGTTTAAAAGGTTGGTTTTGACAAAGTTTCCGACTTGGTTAACCTTGGCAAAACGAACTTCCATTTCCCGGTGAACTTCGTCAATACTACAACCACAGATACTATCATGAGGTGCATTTTGTAAGAGTGTCTTCCAGGCATAGGTCAACTGATCCTTGTGGTGATGACCACCAGTGATGATGGTCAAAGGTTCCACTACTTGCTCTAGCAAATTGCTGTTTTCTTGGAAGGCTTGCTTGAGATAAATCCGAGAGGAAGACGTATTTGCCAGTGTGTACCAACCATCGGTTTCCTGACTGGTCAATTCTCCCGTAACCGTTGATAATTGTTCAGGAAGGGCACTTTCCACTGCTTGAACGTATTCATCAAAGGAACTATGAACAAAGGTCACATCAGGGAAAAGTTCGTTGGCCACACGAATGGCTTCGCTCAGATTTCTCTGAACAGGCTGGTGGTCGCAACCGTTCATCATCAACCATTGGTTGGTCGATGCATAATCACGGACGTCTGCTAATTTTTGTTTCCAGAAAGCCAAAGCTTCATCTTTATCCACTGGAATTTCATTCCCATTACTGTACCAGTTGGCAAAGAGAATGCCCAATACACGGCTACCATCAGCCCCTTGCCAATACATCTCAGAAAATTGAGAAGTAAATTGCTCATCTCCAAGAACTTGGTTGTCAAATCCAATTGGCTTGACACCACGCCCAAAGGCCGCTACGTGAATGCCTGATTTTTGAAGGATTTGAGGAGCTTGTCCCATATTTCCAAAGGTGTCTGGGAAATAACCGATCTGAGTATATTTGCCCCATTTGGCAC